>JACRKI010000064.1 GCA_016215305.1 Candidatus Woesearchaeota archaeon
GCTTGGAAGCGTTGGTCTGCTTCCTGTTTCTCGCAACTTTTTTCCTCGAGCAGTGATGTATCTGCTTCCGGATGCTTTTCTTTTTGGTCTGTATTGGACGATTGCCATGTCGCTTGAAAAAAGGAGGTTGTTTATAAAGATTGTTGTTTTCTAAACAGTCTTATTTCTTGAGAGACTTTTAATTGTTCAAAGAATATTCTCTCTATTCTATACGCATGCTCCTTTTGCTGCAACTTTTTCTCTTCTGCATAATTTCTTTTGTGTATACAAAGTACGTAACCAGCATCCCAAATGTTGCCATGAAAAAATCATAGCGAACGTATTTAGGAATATCAGTGAGGTTTTCCATCTTTGACACCAATATTTGTCAGCATTTCATACAATTCTTCTTTGAAAAACATAACTAGAAATGTCATTCCAAATAAAAGTCCTGTTGCGATTTGTCCTTTTTCACTTGTGGTGAGAAAATAAACTAAAATACCTAATATTGTAAACAGTCCAACTAAAAAATAATAAATTTTGTTTTTGGTGTTCATATTTTTATTCTGGCTTTTCTTCTATATAAACCTATTCCTAATATTGTTCGAATTTCCATTCATTTTAAATAGCAAAACCATTCTTCTCTCCTCTCATGAAGCGCAAGGTAGTACAGCAAGGACCAGCGACACTTATGGTCTCGCTGCCAAGCAAATGGGTTAAGGAAAATAATGTTTCCAAAGGGGATGAACTCGATCTCGCTGAAGAAAAAGGCAAAATTATTCTGACCATTGATGCTCCTTCTTCAGACTCTGTTTCCAAAGAACACGCTGTTGTTGACTTTGGCGTTTTCAACGAATACTTTGTGAATTATTTTTATCAGAAAGGATACGATGAAGTGATGATCCGCTGCAAAGATCCTGCTGTTGCCGCGCTTGTTGAAAAACGCGCGCGCGAGCTTATGGGATTTGAGGTGGTTGAAAAAGGAAAGAATTTTGTCCGCGTCAAAAGTCTGATGAAAATTGATCAGCAGGAATTTGACACTGTTTTGAAAAAGCTGTTTCAAATCACCCTTGTTATGGGAGACAAAGTTACTGATGCACTAAATCAAGCGTCTGACGAGAAGAAAAAAGAGTTGCTTGCAGAAGTTGTTTTGGACGAAAAAGAAAACAACAAATACTGCGATCTTTGTATCAGAATTTTGTTCAAAAATAAATATCAATATCCTGATGAAGGATTTGCGTATTTTGCTTTGTTGCGGCAGTTAGAGCAGGTTGGTGATTTGTACAAATATATCGCGCGGGAACTTTCAACTTCTGGTTTGTTGAATTCGGATTTTATCTCTCTCTACAAACGCGTGCATGCGTATTTCCGTTTGTATTATGATCTGTTTTATTTGTATGATGCGGAAAAAGCGCAATTGTTTTTTGCCGAGAAAGATACGCTTGTCAAATTATGTTCTGAGCAAATGAAGAACGCAACAAAAGAACAAGCAATCCAGCTTTCGTATATTCTCACTCTCACTCGAGAAATCTTTGATCTGAAAGGGCCATTGTTTTTGATGAAGGTGTAGAGAATTTTGCATAAATAGCAAAATTCTCTAAGATAACTTTGCATCGTTGAAAGTCATCGTCGAGCTCGGAGGAAAAAACTCCGAGCTATCAATTAAAAATAGATTTATGCAAAGTTCTCTGTAGACAATTCTGATGGGACAAGTAACTTTTATAAACAAGATTCTTTTCTAAAACAACAATAATGCCAGCGTGGCACAATTCGGTACTGCGTCAGCCTTGAGAGCTGATTTCCGAAAGGATATCTCGGTTCAAATCCGGGCGCTGGCGCTTTTTACATTGAGAGAGTTTTTCTGTACAGCGGAGCTTTGCTCCGCTTGTATCTCGGTTCAAAGTCACAGCTTGCTGGGACCCAGAGGAACTTGTTCCTCGCTTGTCCGGGCGCCGGCGCTTTTTTCTTTTTTAGTTTAGTTTCATTTAACATCCAAAATTGATTGAGAATAAAAAATGAATAAATCTTGAAAAAAAATTAGAAAGAAAATTAAAAAAATAAAATTATTCCCGCATATCCGGCGGAAGCATGATAGGAATTCCTTCTTTAATTGGATAGTCAATCTTGCATTTCTTGCACAGAAGCGCTGTTTTGTCTTTATTATACGAAACATCGCCTTTGCACATGGGACATGCAAGAATCTCATACAACTCCAAAGGAAGTGGGTCTTGTGTCATGGTTTCCTACTTATTTCTTCGCGCGTTTGCGCTTTTCTTTCTTCATGCGCTTGCGCTGCCATTTCCAGCGCATCTGTCGTTTCTTTTTCCAGCGTCGTGAACTTCGTTTCATGATATCCCTCGCTATTGTCATTTATTCTTTATTTCCTTCAAATCCCGATAATAATAAATGCCCCGATCGGGATTCCACTGAGGAGCTTTTGCTCCGAGCGTGGCACAGAAAATCGCAAGATTTTCTTGTGTGTTCAAATCCCGATAATAATAAATGCCCCGATCGGGATTTGAACCCGAGTCTCAGCATCGAAAGTGCTGAATGATTGGCCGGACTACACCATCGGGGCAATTGATTGAAGAAGAAAACTGGTTATATAAAAAGGTAATGGTTAAAGTTTAGACAGCGAAATGTTTATAAGAAACGTAGGAGCACAGAGAAGGATATAATGGCCCCGTAGCTTAGCCTGGTTTGCCCTTGAGGCAAGGGAACTAGAGCGCTGGTCTTATAAGTTTGACTTGACTGTCAGACATTTCACAAAGCAAAGTGCTTTGTGTGTCCGCGTTTTAGACAAGAGAACTAAGTTCACCAGTGGTCGTGGGTTCAAAGCCCATCGGGGCCACTTTTTTTTCCTTGTCAAAACCGCAACTATTTTATACTTCTCTTCCCAAAAAAATCACATGAGCTGGTTATACATTCTTCTTATTATCGGATTTTTGTTATCTTTATACTCTTTTTACATTGACAAAAAAGTAGAAAAAAGCAAAAAATTCAAGGCAGTGTGTGATGTGACAGATCATATGTCCTGTTCAGACGCCGCGCGAAGCGACTATGCTGCAGTCGGCGGCATCCGGAACTCTATCAAAGGAATGCTCTTTTATCCACTTCTTGCGCTTTTAACCTCACTCGGGTTTGCATCGTATGTTTTCTTTCTTGCTTCCGCATCACTGCTTATGACCCTGTATCTCGTCTATGCGAGTTACTTCAAGCTCAAGAATTATTGCGTGGTGTGCACGCTTATTTATCTGGTCAATATTGCTATTTTTCTCGTCACGTATAGTAACTTTTAAAAATAAGTGTATATTGTGTGTTCTCTCATGAAAGCAATTATTCTCGCGGCAGGATACGCAACACGCCTCTATCCTCTCACGGAAAAAACAGCAAAACCGCTGCTTGAAATAAAAGGACAACCAATTATTGACTACATCATTGAAAAACTTGAACGCTGTCTGCAGATTCAGGAGATTTTTGTGGTGACCAATGAAAAATTCTATGCTGACTTTGTAAAATGGCACCAATCCAAAAAATCAAAAAAAAGAATCACTATTATTAACGATAAAACAAAAGAGAATGGCACAAGACTAGGAGCAATAGGAGATATTGACTATGTTATTGAAACCCAACACGCGTATGATGATATTCTTGTTATCGCGGGAGATAATTTATTCTCTTTTGAGATTGATGATTTTGTTGCATTCTACGATCAAAAACAAACAACCATTGTCGCGCTTTTTGACACGAAAGATAAAAAAACAATTGCCGGAAGACTCGGCTGCATTGAAATTGATAAATTTCAGCGTGTGGTGACCTTCGAAGAGAAGCCGGAAAAACCAAAAACAACCCTTGCCGCGACTGCGTGTTACATTTTTCCCAGTGAAGATCTTCATTTTATCCGCGAAGCAATTTCGCAGCAGCATTTTGATCGGCCAGGCGATTTAGTGAAGTTTATTTCTGCACAAAAACCTGTGTATGGCTATCAGTTTTCAGGATATTGGTATGATGTGGGAACGCCTGAAGAATTTGCTTTGGTGAATAAGAAGAGTACGAAGATTTAGTTCAAAAAACAGGCTAATATGAAACCCTCTTGATTTTCTTTTCAATTATTATTTTGCCGCCGCCGAGGTATTTGATTTATTTTTGTTTTCTCCTCTCAATTTTATCCCCCTTGTTAATAAGGGGGATAAAATCAGAGAGAAAAGCGTTGAACGGCGGCGGAGAATTAGGCATTAATTTTGTAATTTGAGCGAGGGTTTCATATTAGCCCAAAAAACACATTCCTTTATATATAACTTCAGCATTCTTTACTATTAAATCAGGAATAACTTTTCTTCATTGAAGAAATTTTTGAAGAAATTGAGACTGATTCTGAGATCATTCATTAGTATCGTGAAATGGTTTCAGACAAGTGGCAAATGGCCATTTCACAATTCGCAAACGTTCTAAAACAATTGCGCCGTTATTCCTGAAAAAACAAAAGCATTTTTGCACAAAGCATGATGCTGAAAAAACAGGAGTAATGAAAACATGAAAATAGAAGAACTCGCAGTACAAGAACCAATTTTGAAAGCAATGCAGCACCTTGGCTACACTGATTTAACCGCAATCCAAGAGAAAGCAATTCCTTTAATTTTGGAAGGAAGAGATATTTTTGGACATTCCAGCACAGGTTCTGGAAAAACAGCAGCATTCGGAATCCCGATTTTGCAAAAGGTTGTCAAAGGCAAAGGAATACAATGCCTCATTCTCACGCCAACACGGGAATTATGTGTTCAAGTCACTGATTCACTTCGCAGTCTTGGAAAATTTATGCAAATCCAGATTGCAAGCGTCTATGGAGGAGTTGGCATTGAACCACAAATTCACGCACTCCGCAAAGCAGAAATTGTTGTCGCGACACCTGGACGAACAATGGATCACGTGGAACGCGGGACAATCAAATTTGAAAATCTTCGCTACTTTATTCTCGACGAAGCAGATAAAATGTTTGAGATGGGATTCCTCGAAGCAGTCGAAGAAATCATGCAATACATTCCCACAGAACGACAAACATTATTGTTCAGCGCAACATTACCGGGCACTGTCAAACACTTGATTCAGAAACATCTGAAAAACCCGATCACGCTCAAAGGAGAAGTGTATGTGGACAAATCTCTTCTCAAACAAATCTATATCGTTGTTCCGCAGCATGAAAAATTTTCTTTGTTAACTCATTACATCAAAAAGAATCAGGATGAAGGACTTGCGCTGGTTTTTTGCGGCACACGACACCAAGTAGATATTATCACAAAGAATCTCAAAGCGCAGGGAATTCACGTTATGGCAATTCACGGCGGACTTTCGCAAAGCAAACGATTGTACGCGCTTGACGCACTGAAAAAAGAACAGATTAATGTCCTTGTTGCAACAGACGTCGCGGCGCGAGGTTTGGATATCAAACACGTTTCTCACGTCTATAACTATGATGTTCCAAACTCTTCTCTGGAGTATGTGCACCGAATCGGTCGAACTGCACGAGCTAGAATGAAAGGCGACGCAGTCACGCTGTTGTCAGAACGCGATTACGACAGCTTCAACACTATTTTGCGCGATCACACGCTCGATATTCAACGCGAACAAATGCCTGAAATTGAACGTGTTGTCTTCCAAAAAGATATGGGCGGAGATCGCGGTGGACGATTTGGTGGCGGTCGTGGTGGATTCCGCGGCGGTGGCAGAGGCGGAGGATACCGTGGTCATTCTGGCGGCGGTCGGGGCGGCGGTTCTTCTTATGGTAGCTCACGTGAAGGTTCTCGTTATGGCGGATCTCGTTCAGGAGGTTCCAATCAAGGATCACGCTATGGCGGTTCAAGATATGGCGGATCTGGTCAAGGCTCACATTCAGGTGGTTCTCGTTTTGGAAATCGAGGACACAGTTCACGATCTTCTTTTGGATCAGGTTCACAGAGACAATCTGAATAATTCTTTTGATATTTTTTTGTTTTATTTTTTATGGTTTTCATGCTTCGATCTTGAGTTTCTTACGCACAGACAAAAGCTTTAGTAGAACTCGCCGCTTTAGTATCTTCATGTAATTATTTTTCTTTTTTGGATATTTCTTATCAAAATAAACTTCTAAAAAAAGTATCGAAATAATAAAAATAATTATTGGCCTTGCCAGTGTTCTGTTTGTTCGTGTTTTGTTTTTCTGGTTCGTGCATTAGTTTTTCAGGTGAATCAAAGCTTTTTTTTGTAAATTATATTTTTGATGGGAAAAATTTATATTCTCCCTTGTGAAAATACGCTGGAGGTGGGAATCGAACCCACAGACGTCTTCCAACGTTACGGCTCACTGAAGTCCGTTTACGGACTTCATCAGGCCGTTGCCCTACCACTAGGCGTCTCCAGCATACTCTTTTCTAAGAACAAACTTTCTAAAAAAGCTATTTGACAAATTTCCGCAAACTTTGTTTAGAACCACTTATCCGAAAGATTATCTCATATAGCTCGTTAGGTATAGATATTAGTGGTTCTTAACACATTGCGAAATTTCATCTTCTTTTTTTTTATTTGGATTCAATCCCTTTTGTACATACCTATGGAATTTCGGAATGTTCGGAAAAGATCGAAAAATTTTCAGCAAAAGAAACAAAATCTGAAAGCTTTCCGGAAAAAATAAGTAACCTATATATACCTCAAACACCCAAAAACAATCATGCAATTCACTTTTCATGGCGCAGGAAGAGAGGTGGGCAGAAGCTGCATTGAACTCGACAATACATTTCTCTTTGACGCGGGCCTTAAAATCACTGAACACGGCACTGAATTTCCCACAAATTTCGATCACACCAAAATCCAGGCAGTCTTACTGAGTCACGCGCACCTCGATCACACTGGCGCGCTTCCTCTCTTCAATCACGAAGGAATGAAATGTCCTATCTTTACAACAAGAATGACCAAACTCATGACGCAAGTTCTTCTCGAAGATTCATTTCATATTGAACTTATCACGCACATTCATCCTGCATACCACGAAAATAATATTTTCAACGTCCTCAAACATTTTCAGGATGTGAATTACGACAAAGAATATTCAGTTCCGTCTATTTCAGGCGCGACATTTCAATTTCTTGACGCAGGACACATTCCGGGCAGCGCGTCGATTCTTCTCAAATACAAAGGCAAAAACATTTTGTATACTGGCGACGTGAATCAACAGACGACCTTGCTTCTCGAAGGCGCGCACTATGCACTCAAAAATGTCGATGTGATGATTACAGAAAGCACGTATGGTGATAGAGGGCATCCTGACAGAAAACAGACAGAGCAGCGATTTATTTCCATCATCGAAGAAGTATTGAACGCAGGAGGATCTGTGCTTCTTCCCTCATTCGCAGTCGGCCGCGCGCAGGAACTTTTGATTCTTCTTTCCCAATCAAAATTGGAGTGCCCAATTTATTTAGACGGCATGGCAAAAAAAGTTATGGATATTTGCATCTCCAATCAGATGTTTGTTCGTGACGCAGCAGCACTTCGCCGCGCGCAAAAACGGGTGCGATACATTACCAGCCCGATGGATCGAAAAAAAGTGCTTCAGGAAAATTGCATTATCATCACGACTTCCGGCATGGTGACTGGCGGGCCAGTGATGGATTATCTCAAAATGATGTTCTTTGAACCAAAACACGCGCTTTTACTGACGGGATATCAAGGTGATGGAACAAACGGCCGCTTGCTATTGCAGGAAAAAGCAGCGTTTGTCGATGGCAAGAAAGTTCGCTGGGAAGGAAGAATTGAGCAGTTTGATTTCAGCGCGCACGCCGGTCAGCCAGATTTGATTGGCGCTGTGCAGCGCATTCGACCAACACATTTGATTATCAATCACGGAGATGAAATCGCGATGGAAACACTTGCACAACAGGTGAAAGGTTTTGCAAAAAAGATTTATATGCCGCAGGTTGATGAAACTGTGGAAATTTAGAATAAAAAAAGAATTGCAGAAAAATACAACACACGAACCAGTTCTCTTTTCTCACGAACCAACAGAACACTGGCAAACATAATCTCAACATAGTCGAGATTATGAAGCTTACTTGGGTAAGCAAGGCATGTAATTATTATTTGTTATTATTTCAATTTCAAATCCGGATATCTTTTTAGAATATATATTCAAAACGTTATAATAATTATTGTGTTCGCCAGAGAGTTGTCTGTTCGTGTTCTTTCGTTGCTTGGCGAATTCACTTCCTAACAGTGAGAAAATATAAAAAGGAGGTGTGTTTTCTGCTCTTCATGAACGACTATTACACCACGCTTGGTGTTTCCAGAACAGCAACTTTGAGAGAAATTAGAAGCGCATTTCGAAGGATTGCACAGCAATGTCACCCTGATAAAAATAAAGGTTAGGAAAGCAGCCATTTCCACGTTGTGAAAGTAATACAAAATATGTAGCACTTTTGGATTTAGAAACTTATTTATACCTATTTTCCAGAAAAAAGATCATGATTGAAGAAAAGAGCAATTATTACACCAAATCTGTTTCTGCTGTTCAACGTTCTTTTGAAACAAATGAAAATGGTTTATCTCCTCTTGCAGTACAAGATCGCTTAAAAAAATATGGCTGCAACATTATCAAGGAACAAAAAAAAATCCATCCTTTCCTCATTTTTCTTCGGCAGTTCCAAAGCGTTGTCGTGCATATTCTTCTTGGCGCAGTGATTATTTCTTTTTTTTTAGGAAATTACATTGACGCAAGCGTCATTATTTCAATCCTTATTTTCAACGCGGTGTTTGGATTTGTGCAGGAATACAAAGCAGAAAAATCAATTGAAGCATTAAGGAAACTCGCTAGTCTCAAAGCAAAAGTGATACGCGCCGGCGAAGTGCAGGAAATTGACGCAAAAGAACTTGTTCCCGGCGATCTTTTGCTTCTTGAAGAAGGAGATAAAATTCCCGCAGACGCCCGTCTTGTCGAATGCATCCGCCTGAAAGCGCAGGAAGCTGCACTTACTGGAGAATCCCAGGCAGTGGAAAAACATATTCGAGAACTTTCCGGAACACTTGCACTCGGCGATCAAAAGAATATGGTTTTCTCAGGCACTATTATTACATCAGGAAGAGGCAAGGCAATTATTACTGGAACAGGCATGCAGACAGAGATTGGAAAAATCGCAACGCTTCTTGAAGAAACAGAAGAACAGCAAACCCCTCTTCAGAAAAAACTCGACAATACCGGAAAAATGATGGGCTATGGAACCATTCTGATTTGCATTATTGTTTTTGCTCTCGCAATCTATGAAGGAGATCCGCTTCTTCCCTCGTTTCTCGCCGCAGTCGCTCTCGCTGTCGCCGCGATTCCAGAGGGATTGCCTGCAGTCATTACTATCGCGCTCGCGCTTGGCGTGGAACGCATGATTAAAAAAAATGTGCTTATTCGAAAACTTCCCAGCGTGGAAACTCTTGGTTCCACAACAGTTATTTGCACAGACAAAACAGGAACTCTTACCAAAAATGAAATGACTGTCAGGCAAATGTACATGAACAAAAGAATAGTTGAGGTGACAGGAAGCGGCTACAATACCACAGGACTTTTCTATCATCAAGGAGTTCAGATTGATCCAAAAGAATTTCATCATCTTTTAAAAATTGGCGCGTTGAGCAATAACGCGCATCTTGACGGAGAAAAAATTATTGGGGATCCGACAGAAGGATCACTCATCGTCAGCGCACACAAAGCACAACTCTTTTCCCACGAATTAGAAAAAACACATCCTCGTGTTGATGAAATCGTGTTTGACTCTCAGCGAAAACGCATGAGCACTGTTCATCTCGTTGATAAAAAGCCAGTTATCTATACCAAAGGAGCGCCAGATATTGTTCTTCATTTATGTTCCCGTATTTTTATTAATGGAAAAGTTCGGAAAATAACTCCTGCAGACAAAAAAGAAATCTTTGATGTCAATCATCGCTTCTCGAGCGGCGCATTGCGCGTTCTCGCTTTTGCCTACAAGGAAATTCATCCAAAAGTTCACGCTGCTAAACAAAAAAATAACGCGCATTATACAGAAGAAGATGAGCAGGATCTTATTTTTGTCGGATTGCAGGCAATGATTGACCCTCCTCGGGATGAAGTTCGCGCATCTATTGAAAAATGCCACAGCGCAGGTATTCGCGTTATCATGATCACTGGAGATTATGAAGCAACAGCACGAGCAATTGCTCAGGAACTCAGCATTGGTTCTCGCGTGATGAATGGACAAGAACTTGCAGTGCACATGCATCTTGATGATGTGATTGAATCAATTGATATTTTCGCGCGCGTGAATCCTGAACATAAATTAAAGATTGTTGAAGCGCTTCAGAAAAAAGGACACGTTGTCGCGATGACTGGTGATGGTGTCAATGACGCTCCTGCGCTCAAGCAAGCGGACATCGGCATTGCGATGGGCATTACTGGCACAGACGTTGCCAAAGAAGCAAGTGATATGATTTTGACAGATGATCATTTCTCGAGCATTGTCAATGCGGTGGAGGAAGGCCGCGGCATTTATGGGAACATTAAAAAATATTTCGCGTTTTTGTTATCCGGAAATATTTCTGAAGTTCTGATTGTGTTTGTCATTACACTACTTGGATTTCCGCTTCCGCTTGTCGCAACCCAACTTCTTTTGATTAATCTTGTCACTGATGGATTTCCTGCGCTTGCCATGAGCGTTGATCCCTTTGAACCAAACAGCATGGCGCAAAAACCGCGCAAAAAAACAGAACCGCTTTACAAAGGGCTTGCTCCGTATCTTGTGTTTTATCCATTCATGATGACGCTTGCTGCTGTCAGTGTCTTTTCGTATATGTACACTCAAGAAGGAAATCTTCTTCTCGCCCAGACCATGACTTTTTTACTGATTTGCATTTTTGAATTATTTCAGGCGCTTTCCTGTCGTTCAACTATTGGTTCATCTCTCAAAGCAGGGTTGTTCAAAAATCATTGGCTGCTTCTCGCGATTGCGAGTTCGGCAGCTGTTGCCGGCGCTGTTATTTTTGTTCCGTTTTTACAGCCGCTTTTTGGAACTACTATATTGACTGGTTTGGAAATTGCGGCTATTGTTATTATTTCCACAAGCGGGTTTGTGGTGATTGAGATAGCAAAGGGAATACAGAATATTTTTCATAACTAATTTACGCTTCAAAATTGTCAACAGTCCTTCACGATACAAAACAATTATGAAGAAAAGTAAGTAATAAATAGGAGTAAATAAAATACTCTAGATAATGAAACAAAAGAATCCCTCTTTCCTGAAAACATTTTTGACGACTTTTTGTACATTGCTTTTGTTTTATGTTCTCATTTTAGTGCTTCCAATTATTATTGGATCTCTCCAAGAACTGTTTACTACCGGAGTTATTCAACCAATTGAATGGGAAGGAGTAGCAATGCTTGCCCTTGGAATTAGCGTTATTTTTGTTCCACTTACTGTGTTTTTTATTCTTTATTCTCTTTTCTATTGTGCAATCTCCAATAAAAAAAAGGTTTCACTAAAATATACTTTCTTTTACACATTATCTTTTCTTGGATATTGTATTATTTCAATCCCTCTATCTCTTTCTATTGCAAATTATTTAGGATATGAAAACATCTACTTTTATCAAATTATTAAACCAACACTCTTTGCTTTTGTTCTTGGTGCAATTCTATTTTTATTAGCACATCGATTCATTTCTCGGAAAAGATAAATCTTGAACCAGTTCTTTTTCACACTAACAAGCAGCATTTCTACGCGCACAAGCAACACAACACACGCACAAGCAACGCCTGGCGAGGCCAATAATTATTATATGTTGCTTTGATAATTTCTTTGGCAAATTTTATGTGATAAATTAAAATAATAATTACGTTTAGAACCACCAGTTAAATATCGATAATATGACAAGATAGTGACATACTAATTCGATAGACTGGTGGTTCTTAACGCATTACGAAATACTATATATCGAATTTCAATTGTAGACTTTGTCTACATGAGATAGACTCCGAGAGTATTTCGAAATGCATGAAGATACTTAAAGTAGCGAGTTATACCCAAGCTTTTCTTGGTGCGTGTTTTGGTTTCTTCTTCCAGTATGAGTTAAATTTTATAAACACCTCTTCTTTCTTTTGATCTATTATGGTGAATGAAGAATTAATCCAAATCTCAACAGATATGAAAAAACAAAAAGCAGCTGTATCTCTCTTTTACGCAGAAATAATTCCACTTCTCATCGCAAAAAAACATTCTAAAAAACAGATCAATCAACTCAAAGTCAAACTCTGCGGCAAATATCATCTCAAAAAAATTCCAACAGACATTGACATTATGATGCACGCATCAGAATCTGATCTCAAAAAAATCAAGAAAACGCTTTTGACAAAACCAATCAGATGCATGAGCGGAGTTGCGCCAATCGCGGTTATGTCTGCGCCAGCTGCATGCCCGCACGGCAAATGCACGTTTTGTCCTGGCGGTCCGGGAAGCGAATTCGGCGATGTTCCGCAAAGTTACACTGGCAATGAACCATCCACAATGCGCGCAATCCGCGCGGGATTTGAATCCTACATTATTGTCTTCAATAGACTCGAGCAATATGTTGTTTCCGGTCATGTTCCTCAAAAAGCAGAAGTCATCATTCAAGGAGGAACATTTCCCGCGACACTGCTCGCATATCAAAAAGAATTTGTTTGTGACATTTATCAAGCGCTCAATGATTTTGCAAGCATGTTTTTCAAACATTCCGAACCGAAGGTTCGCAATGCATTAGAAACTAAACAAAAGTTTCAAATGCAAGCAAATGTTGGCAATCAGACTGTTGTGATTCATGTTGAAAAAATCAAAGAATTCTTTGAACTGCATCAGGATATTCGCGCAGAAGGAAGACAAGCGCGCATAAACAAAAAAATTCTTGCAGTAAAAAATAAACGCAGGACAACCCTTGAAAAAGAGCAGAAACGAAACGAAACTTCTGCGATTCGCTGCGTTGGTCTGACCATTGAAACAAAACCAGACTGGGGTTTTGGATTCCACGGCAACGCGCTTCTTGAACTCGGCGTGACAAGAATTGAACTTGGCGTTCAGAGTGTGTATGAAGAACCACTCCGAGTCACGCATCGCGGTCATACGCTTGCAGATTCCATTCGTTCGATTCGGGAGCTGAAAGATTTAGGATTTAAAGTTAATTTTCATTATATGCTTGGTCTTCCTGCAACCACAAAAGAAATGGATGTTGTCGGGCTTCGCACCTTATTTGATGATCCAAGGTATCGTCCAGACATGCTGAAAATCTATCCATGCATGGTCATGAAAGGCACTCCTCTTTTTCATATATGGAAAGCTGGCAAATATCAGCCCATGACCACCGCAACAGCAGCAGAAATCATTGCAGATTTTATGCGATACATTCCTTCGTATTGCCGCGTTATGCGCGTCCAGCGGGATATTCCAACGCACGTGACAGAAGCTGGCGTTGACAAAACAAATCTTCGGCAATATATTGACAAGATTATGCAGGAAAAGAAAATTCAGACGCAGGAAATTCGCAGTCGTGAAGTTGGTTTTTTGGTCTCAAAACATCCAAACATTGTTTTGGAAGATCCAACGCTTCGTGTGTTGGAATATGATGCGTCTGATGGAAAAGAATTTTTTATTTCTTTTGAAGACCTCAAAAATAACGCATTGTTTGGATTTTTGCGCTTGCGGTTTCCTGGAGAATGTTTACGTGATGAAATGACACGAGACAGCGCGCTTATTCGGGAACTCCACATTTATGGAGAAGCTGCTGCGTTTGGACAGCTTGGAACTATTCAGCATCGCGGACTTGGCAAAAAGCTCATGAAAAAAGCAGAGGAAATCGCAAAGCAAAACAGAAAAGATAAAATGATCGTGATCTCTGCAGTGGGAACAAGGAAATATTATAAAAAGCTCGGCTATGTTCGTGAAGGAGTTTATATGGTGAAAGAGATTTAATTATGGGAAAATCAAAAAAAAATAAACATAAGCAAAATCAACAAGAAGAAAAACATTCCGAACCAAAGGTTCGCAATGCATTAGAAACTCAAAAAGAGTTTCAAATGGAAGAGAAACAAATAGCAGTCGCCATAAGCGAAGATGACTTCGAGACAGCAGATGAATCCCTCGAACCATTTCACAACAAAGACAAAATAGAATTCAAGCCTGCGTTCATTGAGCATTATTCCAAACTCACTGATTGGGAAACCTATAAAAAATATTCTCTCTCTTTCTTACGAAGATCGATTCGTGTCAATACTCTCAAAATTTCTGTTCAAAAAATTCAAGAGCGACTTTCAAAGGATTGGATTTTAACTCCAATTCCCTGGTGCAAAGAAGGTTTTTGGATTGAACATCGAGGAGTTGGCAAAGAAAAAAGACGTGACATTGGCAATCTTATTGAACACGCGCTTGGATTTATGTATGTGCAGGAAGCTGCGTCCATGATTCCTCCAGTTGTTCTTGATCCGCAGCCTGGAGAAATAATTTTAGATATGTGCTCCGCGCCAGGAAGCAAAGCGACACAAATCGCGCAATACATGGAAAATAAAGGACTTTTGATCGCGAATGATTTTACCTATCAACGATTGCAGGCGCTTGGATTAAACGTGCAAAGAAATGGAATTACCAACATCGTGATTACACAAATGTATGGGCATTGGTTCAAGGATTTTCAGTTTGATCGCATTCTTTTGGATGCTCCTTGTTCTGGAACAGGAACAATTCGTAAATCTTTGAAAACAATTTTGATGTGGAATCGTTCTGGCATAAAACAGCTTGCGGGGCAACAGCGGCAATTGATTGAAACCGCGTTTACTAATTTGAAATCCGGCGGTGTTATGGTGTATTCGACGTGTTCCAATGAACCAGAAGAAGATGAAGCAGTTGTCAGTTTTTTGCTTGAGAAAAATCCTGGCGCTGTTTGTGAGGAGATTGATTTGCCTATCAAACATGGTCCAGCAGTTTTAGAATTTGAAGGTAAAAAATATAATCATGGTGTGAAAAATTGTTTGCGCTTATGGCCGCAGGATAATGATACAGAAGGTTTCTTTATTGCGAAGATTAGGAAGAAAGACTAGAGAAAGAAAAAAACAATAACTGTAAAGAGTGCGAGAAGATAAAACCAGAGCACTTCTTTTTTTGGCACGATCAGTAATATAACTGTTTCGAGCAATAAAATCCATGATTGAACACTAATGACTTCAAACATATTTAGCACCTGCAATTAGTCCAAAGCCAACCGTTGCCAATATTCCTGCAATGATCTCTACAAGAGGATTTGTCGCTAATTTTACAATAACAATCGCAACGACAATAAGGACAATTCCTGAAATGTCAAACGCAAGACTCAAGCGTGTTTTTCCTTTTTTGTTCATCGTATCCATAAAGCACTACTTCTATTTAATCATTTCTATGTTTTAAGTCTTCTCTCACGAACCAGAAAAAAATATTCGCACCGGCAACGCAAACACACGAACTAAGAAAGGCTCTGGCAAGGCATGTAATTTTGATTTATTTCTTTATGAATTATTCTTTGAGAATTTCTTTTATAACAGATATTAACATGATAATTATGTAAAGATACTTTTAACGTTGCTTGTTCGTGAAGAAGACAACTAAAAATTATTTTCTTTCAAAATTCTCTTTACTTCTCCATAGACTTCTTCTGTGCTTAGAATTGTTGTATCAACTTTGTAATATTTTGTTTTTTCTTTAAAGAAATCTTCAGTTTCCTGTCTTAAAATGTTCCAATATCTATCTTGCTTCTTGTGCAAACTTCTCTCTTGCAGCCTTGTTTGTGTTTGCTCATTTGAGCATACTGTCTGAATCACAATGGTTTCTTTCTCGAGCGGCAGTTGCTTTGCAAATTCATCTATTCTTTTGAGAATGTGTTCTTTTTCCTCGTTTCTAATCTTGCCGTACTTTGCCTGCGCACTCGTATGCGCGTACTGGAAATGCACGCTGCGCTCTGCAATTATCTTTTTGTCTTTATTTGTACTGCTTTGTTTGTCTCTATTGAAATAGTATTCTGTAAACCAAAGAATTGCCTGTATTTTATCATTTTCCACTGCAAGCGGGATCTTTTTTATTCCGTCTTCTATTGCAACAGCATATCCTTCTTTTTCCAATCTTTTGATTACTGTTGATTTGCCAGAACACGGATCGCCGACAAGAATGACTTTCATGATTTTTTGGAGAATCTTAATTATTATAAAGTTGTTGTAGAAAAAGACTTAAGCTCTCACATACATGGGACATTCAGGAGTGTATAATTTTGATTTTGAAAAGCCAAATTGCTCAGTTTCTCCAAGTACGTCTTCTCCTTCTGTACCTTTATTTCCTATAATGAAAATTCCCTGTTTTTGAAGTACTTGACGTGCTGATGTAAGCGCCCTTTTTCTTCCTTCTTCTGTCATGTATTTCATTGCATTTCTCAAGCATACAACATCAAAAGTCCCTTCGAGTCCTTGCTCTGTAAGAGGATGCATAAGATTTGCAACATAAAAATTTGCTTTTACTCTTATTCTTTTTTTAACTCTCAGCTCAGGATATCCCCATTGACTCTTAACTTGTTCAAAATATTTATTCCGTATTCTTTCTGGCATAAGATCTATTCCTGGATCATAACGGGAATACATACCTTCTCTTGCAGTTTCAATTGCATGCGGATTAATGTCTATACCAACGATTCTTGCTCTTTTCTTTGCTTCTGCAAGCGCTATTGCAATCGTGTATGTTTCTGCTCCATTTCCACATGCTGCAGAAAGAATATTATAACTTCCTACTTCTGCTGCTGCTTCTAAGACTCTTGCCCCGATGTCATCTCTCATAAAGTTGCTTGTTGATGGACAAAATTTTCTCATAAAAATTCTTCTTGCATCTTCATCTGTTGCTAATCGTTTCTCTAACTCTTTTGCATGTCTTGGATTTAGATATTCTTTTTTAGGTTCTAGAATCCCAAGTGAAATCAGAATTGTAATATCATCATCATGCACTCCTCTCCAAATCATGCTCACTCTCCCGAGACTAAGACCTGTTTCTTCTTCAATAATTTTCCATAACATCTTTCTTGTTGCAAAGAATTCTGAGTTTACTCTATCTCCTTTTTCTCTATTTTTTATTCTATTTAAGCGGTAATATAATGCATTCGGGCTATTCCAATCTGGTCTCATTGCAATCACTTCTTATGCAATTGCGGAAAAAGCACTCTATCATCAAGCGTTCTTTGATAATCTTTGAATACAATTGGCACTGATTCTTTTGGTGATCCTTTGCAAACAACAAGATGAAGATGCGGACCTGTGGAAAGTCCAGTATTTCCACTCCAACCGATTGGTTGTCCTTGCTCGATTCTTGTATTTCTTCCTGTCTTTTTCCAGCGCTCTTTTAATTCATAATCCACTCCTTGATAATACAGATGCGCGTAAACCGCAAACGTTCCATCATCATGGCATAGGGTAACAAAATTCATTTCTTTTGCTGCTCTTTTTTTCAATTCAGAGTCCGCATCATCTTGCAAAAAATCTGCATAATTAAACCTTCCAGAATCTTGCCATTGCACCACAAATCCTGCGCGTGCGGCGCGAAGCTGTGTTCCTTCTGCTAATCCAAAATCTACTGCGTATCTACTGTCATGATAGCGATTTGGTTTTCGGTGCGTTCCATAATCTTGCGTTCTCTGCCCCCCAAAAAATCCTTGAGTAATTTGGACAGGAGTTGAAAATGGGAGAGTGTAGGTCATTTTTATTCACCACATACATACAACACTGCATTAGGATGCCCTTTCGTTTTAAAGCGTTCAGTGATGTCATTTCCATGTGCGGCACCAATGTTCACCACATATCCTCGTGGCGCATCCTGATGTTCTTTCATCCATTCTTGTGCCAGTTGAAGTGAATTGTCATATGCTGCATTACTTCTTTTTTTAGTTGTTTCTTCGAGTTTTTTATCTTGTGCCTTCGCGCGACTTTGATACGTGGTATCAATACCATGCGCTTTGAAATACTCCCATAGTTCTCTATCTTCTTGATAAAAATCTTTAGATAGTTTGTTATATATTCTTCTTGATTCATTGATTCCCAACCAAATACAGGGAATTGTTCTGTTGTGGCAAATGCGGTAAGACCCGTCTTAAACGTTTCTACAAGTTCACCTAAACCATAGGTCTGAAATACCTCTCTTGCAAAATGGACCACGAGAGATCCTTCTTCTACAGAATCTCCTTGATGCAATCCTTCTATAAATCCAACGCTTATTTTTCTCTCTTGCTGGAGTTGTTGCATTGTCAAATAAATTTGTTCTTGACAAGTAAGACCTTCCTCTGCTACTTTTCTGTATTGCTCTGCTACTTTTCTGTTTTTTTCGTATCCTGGATCTTTTGGATCTTGCAAATACACATCTGCCATTCTAAAATTACGCTCTGTATCATAATGGACATCAAAAAAATAATATGCAGTAGGTAATTTTGGATCACCGCACGTATATTCATAAAATGGTTGTAACGCGTTTGGTGGAGCAGGTGCTTCAACAACATAAGCACTCGCAACAGGATTTGCGTTTGCTCCCTTTAGTGTTGAAAGAGAAAGAAGACTTCCTGCAATTATTCCGAAAAGTATTTTTTTGTTTCTCATTGCTATTCCTCGCAAAAATTATTTACGAAACGCTCCTTCTTTACGCAATTGTGCAACCATCTCTCTCAGTTCTGCTTCAAGAGCGCCAGTATAATCATCAAAAACAGTTCGAAATGCAGTATATGATTCAGAATCACGACAATCATATGTTTTCAACGCATCGAGAATTGCCAACGCACCAGCATCAATATTTTCTCTTCCTTCCAGTGCTGTTTCAAGTGTGCCTTTTACTTTCTCTTGCATTTGGTGAATATCATCACTCTTCAAATGCGGCGAGTTTCCTTTATGATAGTTCATGGGAAATCCAACATAATTCCCGACAATATGTCTTATAATATTCATTTCGTCTGCCATTTTTATTCACCATTCATACCCATACCTTTCCCAATAACTTGAATCAGTTCTTCGCAAATCAAAACTATCTGCTGCAACAGTGACTTGCCAATCATTGCAGTCATATCGCTTTCCCCAGGAGATTTCTTTATTCGCATCATACGAGGGATCATCACACGTGATAGTGACGAGATAACAAGTATATTCGGTGTCACAAGTATATTTGATGTCTGCGCATTTGAGAACGCCATTGTCACTGCAATATTGCTCAATGCGATCTGCTTCTGATTCCTGAAATGTTTGCGTGTTGTCGCTTTCTGCAATCGCTCGCGCTTCTTGGTATTCCGCGATTGCTGTTTGTTTCGCCTGCGCTTGTTCAAACATTGCCTGCTTTTCTGCGTCAGTTATTCCATAGTCTGTGCTTTCATATTGGCTGCCTTCATATCCTTTGACAATATGCTGAATTTCATAGGATGTGGATGTGCCTTCAGAAGGATAGGTATAAGTGATTTGATTGTTTGTAGTGTCAGAAGTATTGAATATCAAAAGTGTCATCACTGCCAAAACTGCGATGCTCGCGATGAACATTAATGCGGTGGTGGTTTTCATTTTGTTTTCAACTTCTTTTTCACGAAATAGTTACTGTCATTCGCCTGACACTTTACTCCCGAACTCGCAACGCTTTGGCGAATACAATATTTTTTTTGTTCGTGTGTTTTGCGTTGTTAGGCAATTATTCTGTAAAATTCTCCATGAGCCACCGAGGCGAATGTGAGAATTTTATGAAATAAACTGAGAAAGGAGCCGACGTTCCCAAAAGAACGCCCCCCAACCCTTCTCAAACACCCTTTAGATTCAGGCTTATATTTAAAGGTTTCGGCTATTTTATCACTAATAAGGAGTAATTAATTTGCGCCGTAAATTGTTGCGAGGTATCTTTGCTGATCATCTCTATAGACAGAAGCATACGGAAGGTGTGATATGAGTAATGGAGAAGATGATTGCATAAGAATCAGGTTGGCAAATTCTTTGCCATAACTTTTGATAAGGCGCGCCAGTCCTTGCTCATTGTCTCCTGCATTAAAAAAAATATCTACTGCATGCGGTGTTATATGCAGTTGCTGCAGATACGTCGCAGGGTCAAGAAAATCTCCTTCCACAAGCCATGGTCCATTATTATTTTCCGACTGGTCGAGAATTCCCTGTGCAATAAGTTCTCCTCTGCGTTTTATTGCAGTGGCATGCATTGCTCTGTCTCCTTCAATAGAACATGCCCGTGCTCCATAGAGGGACGCGAGCGCGGCAACTCTGCCATCTCCGCCTCCTGCGTCAGCAAAAATATCCATTGGTCTCAGATCTCTCTGATGGTACAATATATCAAACACTGTTCGGACATCACGGAGATTTGTCGGGCGATAATATCCAATAGAAGTTCGTTTTGGTTGTCGTTCTTCCTTATGGAATTGGTCATAATACCGGACAAGCGCATCTATTCTCTGTTTGTCAAGAGCCATATTCGAAAGAAAGTACATGCAACCTAAATATTTTATGGCCTGTAGAGTGTTCGTGTCTGCTGTCGGAATATGGGAAAAGAGGTTTGCTGAAGCCGTTGGGCATATTCTTGCAGAAGAGCAATATCTTGACATCCAGAGAAAAATCCGCCCAGATAAGATGCAAGAAGTGCACTTCCTTCTTTGCCAATAGTATCTAGTGAAACAATATGTCCTGCGCGGCTTGTACTGCTCAAGTCAAAAAATAATGCGCTGAAGAAGGATATCTTATCCTCATTTGGTACTCTTTTCAGGCACGTCGGCAAATATCCATTTGCAGCAGGAAAATTCGCAGCAGCAAGATCGCGAAGCTGCTGTTCGAGAACAAGCGGCGCAATTCCTTCCTGAAGCACATACCCTGCGCCATGAAGTATTCCCACATATCGGGCAAGATGAATTGTTGGAGAAATAGGGAGTGAATAGTTTCCCCCTTCAGAAACTCTTCCTTCCAAAGGTGTTTGTAACATACTAAAAATGAATTTCTCTCATCGCTTCTTTTTATAGTTTGTTGTTTTGTTCAGAATCACTACTTCCAAGAGTTCCATAGGAAATGAAGGGGTTCCCATATCAGTATAGGAAATGGTATATTTACTGTTTACCGAGAATAAGTGACGCTGTTTGAGTGTTACTTTGAAGGAGTTCCACAGGAAATAAAGGGGTTGTTACGAGGTTGGGGTAAAGAGAATTTTGAAAAAATCACTTTTTGAATCTTCGTCGAGTGATTTTTAACAAAATTCTCATTACATTTCGAAATACCATTGGATTACATTTTCGGTTAACAAAGTTTACAATTGAAATTCGACATGTGGTATTTCGTAATGTGTTAAGAACCACTGGTATCTGAAACTCACAGACTGCTTTCGCGTCATGCTATCAGTCAAAAATCAGTGGTTCTAAACAGAACCGCTTTGAATTCGGTGCTAAAATTGAATTATTCAAAGCTCTCTAAAACAAAAAAGAAAAATATAAATATATGTACATACATTTACTTTGCTATGGCAACAAAATGTATTACTATCACAGTAGAAGCGTATGATCGTCTTCGTTCACAAAAACAAGAAAGAGAGAGTTTTAGTGATGTGATTGCAAGAATAACTCCAAAGAAAAGTTCCCTCTTGGATTTAGTGGGTTTACTTTCTCCAAAAGAAGCTGATGACATGAAGAAGCATATTGCTGTGAGTCGTAAAATAACAGAGGAACGTATGAATAAAATTGCGGAGATGATGCGATGATTCTTGACACAACTTTTCTCATTGATCTTATGAATAATGATGAATCTGCTCGTCACAAAGCAGAAGTCCTTTTTAATCATGGTTCTTTGACATACATTTCAACAGTAACAATCTTTGAATTGCATAGTGGTTTGGCTCGGTCAGGAAAGTCTTCTCCTGAGCAAAATAAGGTCCGAAATGTGTTAGATCAACAAAATATTATTCCTATAGACAGCACTATTGCAGAACGAGCAGGAGATATTCATGGAGCTCTTATCACGCAAGGTCAAATGCTTGGCTCAATGGATTGTCTTATTGCAGCTACTGCACTTCTCAACAGAGAAACTGTTTTGACGAGAAACGTTAAGGATTTTCAAAGGATTCCCGGACTAAAAATAGAAAGCTATTAACTTACCTCTTCACTCCAATAGTGCTCGGTCTCTCTTCAACCATAACATTTAAATAACAGTTGTATTTTATAAATGACAGATGTCACAAAAAAAAGACAAAGGAAATATTCTCTTTTTTCGGGAATCCACTTTTGCTGTAGCAGAGCGTATCTTTAATTATCCAAACAAAACCTTTCATGTGAGAATGCTTGCAGAAGAAACAAAACTTTCAACAACCGCAGTTGTGCGCTCTGTTGAAGAGCTTGAGCAATTTCGAATAATAACGACTGAAGAGACTCCTTTAACAAAAAATATCAAAGCAGATCTCAATTCCGACGCATACGCTTTCTATAAGATAATATTTAATTTGTATCGCATCAAACGATATGGCTTTGTAGATGAACTCGTTAGCTTTTATGCTCCTGAAGTTATTGTCTTATTTGGTTCTTTTGCAAAAGGAGAAGACATTGAAGAAAGCGATGTTGATCTTTTGATCCTTAACGCTCATCAATCTGCAGGAGTTATACCAGAAAATGTTAAAAATTATGAAAAAGAATTCGCTCGTAGTATCAATCTGCATTTCCTGCCATCTTTGGAAAAAAGTTCAAATGAATTCAAGAACGCTCTCGCAAATGGAGTCGTCTTGTACGGATATCTCAAGGTGATTTGATGATAAATTCATTTGCAAATTATCTCAAGGATGGCGTTGTACGGAAAAAAACAGAAGACAAAGAAAGTGCAACATCTCTTTTTCGTCATGCACAAGATCGACTTGCATATGCAAAACAAAAAGAAGTCACTGAAAAAACTGCTTCTTTTGTTTTAGAAGATGCGTATGGCGCTGCTTTGGAAGCTGTGCAGGCGCTCATGGCAAAAGAAGGATATAAAACAGTTTCTAAGCCATGAGCACACGAAAGTTGCCTTGCCTTTCTGAAAGATGTTCATGCTTCTTCTTTCTCAGAAGATTCGAGACTTCGCTGTTCGGATCGTCTAGGTCGCCAAAATGCAGTGCATGAGCTGGGCAGTTCGCTACACAGGCTGGTTCCAGGCCCTTTTCAAGCCTGTGGACGCACCAGGTA
>JACRKI010000072.1 GCA_016215305.1 Candidatus Woesearchaeota archaeon
ACTTTATATTATAGGAGACCTGCATGGTTTTCATGGCAAAACCAGAAACGAAAAAAGAAGAGCCAAAACATCCACTTCATCCAGATAAACTCAAAGAGCATGGACAAAAAGTAGCGCAGGCAGTTGCAGAAGGAAGTGTCATAGTCGGTCAAGGCATTCTCAAAGGATCACAAATAGTAAGCCAAACAACTGTCGCTGCAGCGAAAGGCGCGAAAGAAGGAATTGTCGCAGGAGCGCATGGATTTAGGAATTTCCTGACGAAGACAGCAGAAGTGCTTCATCTGAAAAAACCTGATTTTGAAGCGCTTGATGAAATGGAGAAAGAAGTAAGCCCGTATCTTCCAACGGAGTTGGCAAAAAAATGGTATTGGCACAATTTCAGGCTCAAGCCAAGCGTCGCGAAAGGAAATCTCGTACTGAATTGGACGCGTGTTTTCTGCTGGAGAGAAGATCCGTTCAAGGCAGAAATGCTGTTTCCTATTGACAATTTTTTTATTTTGGAGAAAGAAAAAAAGACAGCGATCAATAGATTCTTGATTAAAACAGAGTCATTTGGAGCAATTACAGGAGAAGAGGGATGCGGAAAAACATCATTGCTCCATTGGATTCATTGGGAATTGAATACACATCATCCTGAAGTCACTGCTTGTTTTCTTGATTGCACAAACAAAAGAATAAGTGAAGCGAGTCTTATCAAACAATTGATGTATCCATTCCTCAATATCTACCAAAAAACAGTGTCGAGACCATTTGAAGAAATGCAGCCAGCGGAATTAGCGCAGTACATCAAAAACAAGCTTGGAAAAAAACCATTTGTCCTTCTTATCGATCATCCATATAATGTTTCTGAAAAGAGTGCAAGTCTGTTTGATGAAATCCAAAAAGCAGGAGTCACCATGCAGATAATAGTTGCGGGAGAAAAAGAAGCGCTGAAAAAATCAAGCATTGGTAAAGGAGTGAGAGATACGTTAAAATTCGAACTTGAGGGATTAGATCTCACAAACACCGCGCAGATGCTGCGGAAAAGAATTGAAGCAGTGGGAGGAGAAGGAACGTATCCATTTGATCAGCAGATGCTCAAAATGCTCAGAGATCATGCAAAAGGAAATCCCATGCAGATCCTCCAGCTTGCAAAAGAGAAAGCGATTCAATTATCTATTGATCATCAGGAGGAAATTGTGGCGCAGCAGCAGGAAATGCATCGAAAAAGGGAAGAAGAAATTCAAAAGAAAATAATGGAAGAAAAACAGCGCCGCATGGATGCGAGAGAAAAGCTGCGGCAGGAAAGAGAAGAACTCAGACAAAAAAGTATTGAGATGACAGAAAAGCAGCGGCGTGATGAAGAAGCGCGAATTGCAGCAGAGTTGAGAAATGAAGATGCTGCGCTTGAGCGCATTGATGACATGATTGGCACGTTTATTGACAGAAAAGAAGGAAAACAGGAAAAAGAAGTGCAGACAACAAGAAAAGCAGGAAAAGGAGAATCAGAAATTGCAAAGCAGGATTCTCTTGTACAGGAAGCAGTGGGAAAATCTGTTCCTGAACAAAAAAGTATGAAGCAGGCATTGGATGAAGACAGTTCCCTTGCGAAAGAGTTGGAACAGGTCTTTGCGGAAACAGAAAAGGCGCAGAAAGGCTCGCCAAAGAAGACTGGAAGGAGATAAGGAATTAAGAAAAACAGCGTGCATCTCATGGAATTCAAAAAAACTATTGGCTATAATATTTTCTCAGCAATAAAGAGATGGAAAATAACTGCGGCAATGTTCTTGTTTGATGTATTGTTTGGCGCGTGTTTATTTGCAGGTGCAAAACTATTCGACACTATTTTCGAGCATAATGAAACTGCATTTGTCGGCACAACAGGAGGATACATTTTATTGCTTGGATATTTTTTGATTATTATTCTTGCGCACAGTTTCTTCAAATATTGTTTGTTTGATTGTTTTACACAAATAGAAAAAAGTCAGGAGAGAAAAGAAGAAAGAAAAACAGCAGAAAAATTCGTTTTCAAGAAATTAGGATTATTCTACGCATGGAATGTGGTGATGTATAGTGTCCTTGGATTTGTTGGCGGGAGTTTGTATCTTTTTTTCACAGTCTCGCTGATTGCTGTTCTGAAAACGCCGGCATTGATTCTCTTGACAATCCTTATGGGAGGAGGAGGATATCTTTTTGTCCAGACAAGCCACATTGTTTTCTTCCAGAATAATTTCAAAGGCAAGGAACTTTCACTCAAAGAGATTCCAAAAAAAGTGTGGCAGTCTTGGGAAGCAAAAAGAGTTGGCCGTTGGATTGGCTGGAATCTTATCTGGGGCGCTGTGTTTTTTGCGGTTTATTTTTTGCTGTATCTCGGAGTTATGACGATTGCGCAGAAAGCAGCGACTGATGCAACTGCAATGATGGAGTTTTATGTATTGAATGTCATCATCTTTGTATTTTTGGTGCTCTTTTGTTATTTCTTGTTGTTATGGAATAGAATTTATTTGTTGTTGAGTTTTTCACAAGATTTATAATAAAAGAAAAAATCAATAACAAGAAAGTGGAGGGATTATTATGGCAGTAACAGTATACAGTACCAATTCATGCCCGTGGTGTGTGAAGGCAAAAGATTTTCTGAAGCAAAACCATGTCACGTTTAAGGAAGTGAATGTTGCAGAAGATATGAAAGGATTGCAGGAAATGGAAGAGAAATCCGGTCAGCGCGGCGTTCCAGTGATTGACGCAAATGGAACAATTATTGTCGGCTTTGATCGAGATGGATTAAAAGCGGCGTTGAAGATAAAGTAAAATTTTATTTATTTTTTTATTCATTCTTAGTTGCAGTTTAGATAACACACGAACAAGCAAAACATAAACACGCACCAGCATCGCTAAGTATCTTTATGTAATTATTATTTTTTGGAAATATTTTATCGAACAGATTTTCTATCCAGAATATTGAAATAATAACATAATTACATGCCTTGCCAGAGCCTTTCTTAGTTCGTGTGTTGCGTTGCTAATTTGTGAAAGCAAAATCAAGAAGCAATTGAAAGTATTCTTTTCCCGAGTTCTCTATACGCTTCAAGCGCCTCTTTTCCAGAAGCAACAATTCCAGCAACAAATGCTTTTGCGACATCATGTAATCCATTCTTCGCAGGAGCAAGATCCAAAGTCAGATTATCTTTCAGATTCGCAATGTTGTGTTTCAGAATTGTTTGCACCCACGCAAGTTCAAACGCAAATGCTTTTGCTTCCTCATCATGTATGTTGCCAAGAGAATCTGTCAGCACGTGTCCAATTTCATGTCCCATGACCACCATAATCTGATCGAGCGGCGCTTGTTTGACAAAGATTTGTTTGTAGGGTTTGGTGTTCAAAGAAAATCCTTGAATAGTGTCTGACCAATTGCCACTATGCGCTTCATGCATCGCTCGCATATCCTCTTTTCCGAAAACGCGAATTATAATGTTGGAAGGCAATTCTTCACATATTGTTTTTGCGAATGCTTCTTTGACAAATGATTCAACTGCTGCTGCTTCTGCGATGAATTGTGTTGCTGGGCGATAGGGTCTCAAAAACGAATCAACTGTGTGATATTCTCGTTGTCGTTCTGGCGCGAAGTATTGCGCGACTTTTGTGTGATAGGTAAAACTAGTGCTTGAAGAATTTGCAGAATTTGAAACAGAAGTGTATGTTGTTTGTGTTGGTTCTGTGACTTCAACTGCTTTGGATGATTGATACACGCGAATGGGAACTGACGCAGTGTGGTGAACAACTGCTTCGAGGGAAGAGATTGGAGTATACGAAACAATCTCTGAAGAAGTCCGAGAGTGAAATCCAGGAGAGGAATACGCTCGAGGCATTGCCATGGAATAGTTGGGAGAGTACATTAGTGATAGCACCCAATAGATGCTTTATTTGTTAAATAAGTTGGAGGGCGAGTAAATGATTTGGAGTATGTGCTTGGCGAGTCTGCCAATACAGGAGTATAGTTTCCCACAAGTCGATCAATGGAATCCTCCCTCAGAATGTGAGGAGGAGAATATTTAGGCAATGAAAGAGCTGGAGATAAAAATAACCCTGAAGAACCTTCATATTTCTTTGCTTCAAATGGACCAAATTTTGGATCATGATGAGTATCTTTAAGAAGTGCCATCATATACAACGACGTACCTGCACCTTCTCCAGCCATTTATCTTCACCACGACATTCTTGTCACACTGCAGAGAATAAAGGAAATGAAACTTATATATTTATATTCATCACAAACGAAATGAATGAGACAAAAAGATCATATGAATAATTAAAGAGAAAAAGAAACAAGAAGCAGCAATTAATGCATCCCCAGACCAAGAGTTTTCATTTTCCGATGCAGTGTTTCAAATCGAAGCCCTATTTTTTTTGCAGTATGCGTAATATTGCCAGCATGCTCGAGAAGCGCTTTTCGAATATACTCGCGTTCAAATTCCTCTTCTGCTTCTTTGAGGGATAATTTCTTTTCTGGCAATGCTTTGACGAGATCTTCGCTGATTTTACCGACATTGCGGTACATTTCCTCGAGTTTCAAAGGATGCAGTACTGATTTATATTTATCAAGGACGTCTTCGATTGCGTGGCTCAGAGCAGAAACTTTAAGATCATACGGACGTACAAGCTCATCTTTAATTTTGCCAACATTAATCCGCAATTCTAAAATAAGGCGATGAATGCTTCTGCGGTCAGTATCTGCTTCGCGCGCTACTTCAGTAATATTGCCGAGATGAAATTCCAGCATTTTTTCGAGGTATGCTTTCTTGAATCTTTTTTTTGCGAGTTTGAATTTAAGTGATGTATCAATTGGAAAATCGAGAAGAGGAGATTTCGTAAGCTTCGCAGAAATATCTTCGGTGAGTTTAGGAACAGCCATGCCAAGCACTTTGCTTGTTGCCTGCTGAATAATAGGTTTAAGTTTCTCTTCAAGAAGAAGGTCAATGTTTTGTTCGTTTTTTTTGTTTTCCTCTTCCATTATGATTATTATGTCACAGCCAGTATTTATTGTTTTTGTTCTCACCATTCTCTAAAAGTAACAAATCTTTATATAGTGCAGAACGCAGAAAAAAGGCATGGACTTTACGGTGAAGAAGCGGGAGCCAACAGATCTCAAAAAATATCCAAAACAGGATGTTGATGTTGCGTATGATTTTACTCGAAAAGTCCACAAAGAGTTTGGGACATTTCTCCGTTGCGTCGTGTTATTTGGTTCAGTTGCAGACCGGCCGACACAAATGCAAACAAGTTTGAAGCATGAAGGAGATATTGACATCCTCATGGTTGTTGATGACGTCACCTATTATTTATCTCCAGAAGTGGTGGAAACATATCGAATTGTCATCGAACGAACCATCGCGGAAACATCTAATCGGCTGCACGTCACCACATTAAAATTCACGAGTTTCTGGGAATATGTCCGCATTGGAGATCCTATTGGGATGAATATGCTCAGAAATGGTGTCGCGCTCATGGACACTGGTTTCTTTTATCCGCTCCAGCTTTTGCTGCATCAGGGCAGAATCCGACCAAGTCCGGAAGCAGTGAATGCGTATTTTAGCCGCGCCCCAACAACATTGTTTAATTCCCGCTGGCATATGCTGCAGGGAACATTGGATTTGTATTGGGCAGTGATTGACGCGGCGCATGCTGCGTTGATGATGAATGGAGTGATGCCGCCAGCGCCAAAAGATGTTGCGGATGTTCTGGAAGAGAAGCTGGTCAAAAAGAAAATCCTTGACGCGAAGCACGCGAAAACAATGCGAACCATGTACACACTTTCCAAATTAATTCTGCATAAGAAGATTAGAGATATTGACGGAAAAACCTATGAGAAATATTATACGCAGGCGCAGGATTTTGTGGAAGCGATTAAGAATATAGTGGAAGCGCAGAAGGATTGAACTTCTTTATGTATCTTCAACTTCAACAAGAATTTTGTTTGGACCTACTTTTGAAATAAGAACGTCTTCATCACCTTTGAGATGCAGATTTTTTTCTATATCTGTCGGAATACGCAAAACAGTGCCACGCGCACTTCTACTGAGTTTTCGGTGTAATCGCAGGGGTTGTCCCCAAATACCTATTTTTTTTGCAATATGAATCATCCGTTGTCCTTCTTCTTCATCAATAAGTTCTTCCCCACAGGAGGTGCAGCGCTCTCCCTTGATAACAAAATTATAGCCCTCAATATCATTAATAATGTCATTTACTTTGATGATTGTTTGTTTATTGCAGATAGGACATGTTTTCATTTTTGGTTGCCTCCTTGTGAGCCGGTTATGCAGACAAGTTCGTTGTCAATATCATAATATGCACTGATTATTTTTTTGTAGCCGCCTTTGTTGACATAAATCTCAAATTTAGTTTTGCCGCACTTTTCTATACGATACGCATTTCGAATAGCTTCTCGTAAATCATGAAAGTCCCAGCTCCAATATTTCATATAATCACGGGAAAAATGTTTTGTTGTTTTAATGGCAACAGTTTCAATTTCCCATGGAACTTTCATTACAAAATCACTATATTTTCATCATATTTAAATGTTGCGGTGATTTTGTAAAACACGCGTACCGACAAGATAATTACAGGCACCAGCAACGCAAACTGTATTTCGAAACGCAAAGCGTTTAGTAATCCTTTGAGCAAAGCCCAAAGTATCTTCA
>JACRKI010000065.1 GCA_016215305.1 Candidatus Woesearchaeota archaeon
GACTTGAGATGAAGGTCGGGAAATTGAATATGGAAAAAGGGCGCAAGAAAAAGCTGAAACTTGCTCGGAGAGGGAGTTCAGCAAGAGAGATGACAGTGGCTTTTTAGCCAGAAAAGGAAAAACGCAATAGTTTTTCAGAGGTTCCTTAACTCAAAGGAAGATATCGTTCACTGGGCGACAGAAATGGGAATAGGTGGAGGGGGTGGGCGACAGCTTTCTGCAAAGGAAATTGCTGAACAACTAACCAGGCTCGGGTCTATCTTTAATATTACTATTGGTTTTAAAGGGCGAGCGCTGCAGGCCATCATTGATGCACAGGAACAAGCACGTAAAGAGAGAAATCCACGAATGACAGGGGAAATTCCAGGGTATTTTCATCCCTTAAACATCGGTGTTTTTAAGAAAAATCCGATGGAGTATCTCAAAGAAGTACGAAGATTAGTTGAAGCTTTACTCGCCCTAGAACAATTATTTATTGAAAAATTTGTTAGCCATAATACAACAATAAGTGAAAAAGCAAAAAAGCTCATCATATCAGGTATTACGACTCATCAAGGCTCATGGCATGATCGTGAGGAACCATGGTTAACTCAAAAAGAAGCATGGGGATTAGATATGCCACTGTGCGAAATACTTGAACATGATAAAGGCGTTGATATTAGAATGGTCACTAGAAGTGGAAATACAATCTGCGACCACTTCTATTTTTCTGAAAATGAAGTGACAACATCCTCTTGATTTCTTTGTGGTAATAATTTACCATATATGTGGTAGTAATTTACCACAATGATTTCATTTCGTTCAAAAGTCTCGCAAAAGGCGCTTCTCTTTTATTTTCTGAACCCCCGTGAGAAGCAGCATATCCATGGGCTGGCCAGGAAACTGCACGTCGACGCCTCCAATCTTGCGAAAAAACTCCAGGAATTTGAGCAGCACGGCATCCTCAAAAGTGAATTACAAGGAAAACAAAAATATTTTTCGCTCCGCGAAGATTTTCCTCTGCTTTCGGAGTATCAAAAGATCATCTTTGGTACCGTGGGCATCGGGGAAAGAATTCGAACTGCACTCGCTTCAGTCCCCGGAGTGCGGCAGGTTTTGCTTTTTGGATCAACTGCGGCAAATCGTCTTTCCTCAGACAGTGACATTGATCTTCTCATCATTGGCAATCACAAAGCCATAGAAGCAGAACGAGCTTTAATTCCTCTCCAATATGAATTGGGGAGAGAAATAAATGCCCTGGATATGAGCGAAGAGGAGTTTAAAAAAAAGAAACAAAAAGCAGATCCTTTTTTTCGTGATATGCTCTCAAAGCCATTGGTTCAACTGATACCATAAAATTTTCTCCAGCGTCCTTTGAGGCAAGAAAATTTACCCCCGAGCAAATTGCTTCGTATCTTAGATCAACAGAAAAACATCTGGAGATTGCGAGAAAAAACAAAGTGACGAATATTTCGAGTATGTGGAAAAAATCTTGAACAAAGCCAAAAAAATGCTGTAAAAGAAATCTTAAAATTCACGGATTTCGGCGACTACACCTGGTCCCGAGCAGACTCCAAAGCAAGGCAGAGGGTGGAAGAAAGGAAACTGGATATAAAGTATGTCATCAATGTCAAAACCGCTTAAATTTTATCAACGGTATTCCCATAATTGGCAAAAATCCATACTCAATCTGCTGTAAAGAAGTTGGAGATACAGCTCCCAATTTTTTGAGCAATCTGTTTTTCGAAATAGATCTGATCTGATTCAGCAATACAAAGGAGGGTTTATGAAGACCTGTTTCAAAGTAATCAAGTAGCACATTCATGGATGATACCCGATTGAGTTGTGAAGTCAGTGGAAAACCAATAGTCACAGGACTGACTTCATTGAGCGCATCACGCTGAATAATCACAAAAGGCCTGACGCCGGCCTGTTCGCTGCCTTCTACTGGATCAAGTCTTACAAGCCAAATATCACCTCTTCTTGGTTTTAAAATCATAAGGATGGTCTTTAAGAAGTTTTGACCAGTCGTTCATTCCTTCCTCAGCTATTTGAAGATCTTGTTTAGCATTGGCAATGGCTCCGGCGCGTAGATCATCATCTAATTCTTTTTCCAGAAGAAGGTACAATGCTTCTTTTAAAACCTTGCTTTTAGGAAGCTTTCTTTTTTCTTCCAAATTCTTGAGCTGAAGCATGTCTTCTCGAGAAAAATAAATGGTGATTCGATTTTGAACTGGCTGGACTTTGGTTTTCATAAGTATGAGGAAATATCATACTTATGATAAGACAAAGGAAAAAGAAAATCAAGGAATTTTCTTGCATTATAGTATCTTCTTTACCTGTATTGTCATTTGGGTTTCTCCATGAAGAGATCCTTCAGGAGGATAAACGATAATACCAAGCTCAAAAAATTTTCCTCCAAAA
>JACRKI010000066.1 GCA_016215305.1 Candidatus Woesearchaeota archaeon
TAGAGGATAGTTATTTTGTTTTATCAAATTCATTTTTCGTGATTATATCAATCCAACGCAGGATATTACTCTTTTTATTATAGAAATAAAATAACCTGAGATTTTCTTTTATTCTCGCGTGCCTACACCCTTTATAGCTTTCAGTATATTTAATCTCCTCATGATACTCAGGAACATATGTTTCTGCTTCAAGAACTTCTCGCATTGTATGATCAATAGCAGCCTTTAGGAAGTTATATTTTTCACATTTTTTAAGAAAAACAGGATCATATTCCTGATCCTTAACATCCAAGAATCTCTTCTCTTTACTTTTTCTCTCTAAATATCTTACATATTCCTGAATGAGAGAAATCAATTTTCGTATTGCATAAAGGTTTTCATTCAATTTATTAAAATCATTTTCCAATTCTTCTGCTTTGAACTCCTGTAAGTATTCCAAAATCTCATTAAGGAGCTTCCTTGCATCTTTAACATGCTGGAATATTCTTGCAAATCCTCTCTCCATATATTCAGTGACCTCTTTACTTTCTTTAAGAAATTCATTTTTATTTTTTTGGAAATCCCTGAGCAGATTATATTCCATTGACTCCATGCTTCTAAAAAGTTTTATAATGTCATTCAACTTCTTTCTGTCCACATTTTGAAGATCAAACGCTCGTTTTTTGTGCAAGAATGTTCCTGAATGAAAGAGCGCTTTTTCTTCGATCTCTTCTGTAATCTTTGTCAGTTCTTCATCCAGCGCGATAAAACGCTTCAGCTTTTCATCAAACGCCTTAAATAAATCTGTTTTGAAGAAATAAGAGAGCAATGACATCGCTTCAGAAATACGAAGAGTGTTTAAATAGTTTTAGAAATTGAAAGCTGAGAGAGGGGCGCTTCATCAATATTTATTATAGCATGGGCAATAAAAAATTCCCATCGCAGCAAGCTGCAGGGTATTCATTTCAAGCAATAAAAAAAGTGTCAATCCCTCTCGAACACGGAGATTTGATGCGGAGTGTTTTCCGGGAGAAGAATCGAGAGAAGAGTTTTTTCTTCTCTTTCTGTTTTTTTATTATCTTGACACAAAAATGAACCTCCCCTCTGCCCCAAGGGGCGGGGTATTTTCAGAAATAAACCTAACTTATTCCAAAACCATAATTTTTTGAGACAGTGCCATTCAATTCGAAAACTATATATATCATATTCTCTAAAAAATCAAAAAGGGTGGACAATGGCAGACATGAATGTTGTTGATAAAAATATCCTTGCGGTCATCAACAAAAATAAGAGCCTGCAAAATCCTGTAACGCAGCAGAAAGGAAAAACGCCGAAAGCGCCCAAAAAGATGATTACAGATCGAGTGAAGGAAGTGGTCACTATTCCAAAGAAAAAAGATCCATCAGCAAAACACCTGAAAGAATCCATCAAGCATGTCAAGGAATTAAAGAAGTCAGTCCAATCTCTTTCTGGTCAGATGCGCAAGAAAGAAGCGAGTGTGCAGAAACAGTTAGAAGAACACAAACAGCATCTTATTCAGATGGGACAGGATGTCGCGGAAACAAAAATGCATTATCAGCATATTCCCAAATTATCAATGGAAACGCAGATGCTGATTGAGTCTATGGGAAAGCTTTCAGCAGTGGTGAAGCAATTATTAGTCTTGTTCAATCAGAAAATCAGCAATGAAGAGGGGCCATTGTTTGAAAGACTGGATGGGATTGCGGAACAGAATGAACAGATTGCGCAGGGAATTCTTGCTGTTGCCGATCTTGTCAAAGAAAAACAAATACCAAAAGCGGAAATCAAGCAATTTAATCCGTATATGCCGCAGCGGCAAATGCCGATGCAGGTCAGAGAGCAAATGCCTTCTCCACAGCAAATGCCAAATATCCCGCAGGATCTTGGCAAATTTCAATTTCCAGGGCAGGAGCAGGATCAAGGAATGAATCCAATGCAGGCACAGGAAATGCAAAATCAAGAAGTGCAACAGATGCAGCCAATCCCGCAGTTTCATGCGCCATTGCCTCCGTTTAGCGAATCACCGCAGCAGGAGCCTGTGCCAAGTCGGAAGCGGATGCTGTTCTAGATTTGACAACAGTATAGGTTGCATCTCTTACTTGTCCTTTATTTTGTTGTGGATCTGTGTTGTATTTTTGTCGCGGGTCCATATTGTATGGGAATCTTTCTGCAGCATTTATCCGCGCAGTAAATGGATATTCTGTTTCAACAGTAATTGCGCCTGCGTTTATGATTGTTGTGCTTGAAATCACTGTTCTTCCCGGTGCGCATGATGCAGCATAGTTTGCAAAATTATCTCCTTTTTCTCCTCCAATTCCCGCGTAGCAGCTGAAGAGAAAGATATGCGCATCAGGAGGAAGGGTGTCGAGCAATTTGCAAAAACCAGTATCTGTCTGGTCAAGATACGCGCTTTCCTCTGTTCCTTCTCCGAGTCTTATTCGATGCAGCTCTCCATCTCCATGTCCTGCAAGAACAAGAAGAGAATACTCTTTGAGCGTGGCATATTCTTTTTCTGGGGCAGTATCTTCTTGAATAAATTCAAGCCTGAGATCATATGCTGCTCTGATTTCTTTGAGGTGATCTCGCATTACTCCATTGAGAAATGCCTGATTATAATCAAGAATGCCAAAAAAAACAAGCGCATTTGGTTTTTTAGTCTCCAGTGGTATGAAGTCTTTTTCTGTAAATCCTAACGCAGCATATCGTATCGCTTCATACGGAAGCAGAAAAGGATTCTTTTGTTCATCAAGGAGGTCTGCAAGTTGTTGCGCAATTTCAGGTATTCCGTTCATTGCGGCATATGCTGCGACAGACGCGCCATCGGTGAATATGCGTGTGCTTTCCGCATTTTCTATCGCAAGGAGTTTATCTAAATATCCATCTCCTTTTTTTGCTGCTGCATATTGGATAGCAGCGCCTGCAGTAAATAATGAATCTCCTGTATCAGTAGGAACAACCGCAAGGTTTTGAATTTCATTATAAGAGACATCAGTTCCTGCAGCAGCAAAGAAATCATCAACTGTTGCGAAAAGATATTTTCCAGAAAGTGTTTTTATTTTGCGCAATTGCGCTATTTTATCAGGAGTAATTCTTAGTGGATTATTTGTCGTATTTACCGCAACGGGAAGCAAGTCTCGTGCAGTGGTGAATATCTCTGCATCATCATTATCTTTAAGTTCATGAAGCGCAGTGAGTGTTTTCATGTCTGCGTTGGCATACGCTGCATAAATATAATCCTGCGCAGAAGAAAATGGAGCAGTTTCATTTCTGTTTCGAAAGCTTGCGAGCTGCGCCGCGTATTCTGGGGTGCCGCCGACAAATTTGTACAAGGCAAGATCTTCCCACGTCTGAAACACAGAATCTTGTTCGCCGGCAGCGTCAGGAACTGAGACTGCAAGAAGAGATAATGCTTCTTCCAGTCTTCCATTTTCTGCGGCAAATAAAGAAAGTCCTCCTTTGTTTGTTCTGCGTACAGGCGTGCCTGACAAAGTAGTAACTTCTGCATAGAGGTGCGCATCGCTCAGCGTCCCATTGTGCGCAGCATATATTGCTGCTTCATCAGCAGTGAGAAATAATGGCTCTTGGGCGCTGTTTCGTACATTCAAAAGTGCGTCAATGGTGATGTTTTCCTGCGTTGGAATTGGAAATGAAGGAGAAACATACAATTGAGATGAAAAAGCAGGAGATGCGGTATACGGCCAAAGTATTTCTGTGTCAGCTGCGAAATGCGTGTTCTGTTGAACAACAGGAGTCGCTGGTTGAGAAGCGTCTTGAGAATTTTGCACTCCAGAATCTGAGAGAAGGGTTAATAATGGAAGAATTGCGGTGAGTTTCTTAGCTTTCATGGGAGCAATAGAAAGTAGGAATAAAATCTATTTAAACTTTGTGACATAAAAATGGTAAAACCGAAAAATTGTTTAGGTGACCACAATATTATTTTTTGTAGGCACCTATCTGTTTCTGCAATGATTTATACTCTTTGAGAATAAGATCAATGGTTGGTCGGATATTCCCTTTCTTCTCGTATTCTTGTAATGCGATATAATATTCTCGCCTGTTGTTTAATCCAATGTTGACAGGAGGGAGTCTGTGTTTCAGGAGAATGTTATTGAGCAATAATCTCCCTACTCTTCCGTTGCCATCCTGAAACGGATGAATGTTCTCAAACTGATTATGGACAACAGCCGCGAGCAGAAGCGGAGGATATTTTGTTTTGTTTTCGTTGTACCATATTACCAGTTCACGCAGGAGTCCGGGAACTCTGTTTGCGGGCGCGCCGCGATGAATGATTGTGCCAAATTTATCCCGAATCACCACTTCAATTCCTTTTGGGCGGAATTTCCCCGCGAATGATTTGGAATTCTTAAAGACAATATGATGAAGTTTTTTGATCATGAAAAAAGAGAGATGCTCTTTTCTGTTTCGGATGAAAGATATTGCCTCCGCGACGCCATACGTTTCAGAGATGTCTTCTTTTTGAACCTCTTCTGGCCATTTGTGCTGTTCAAGGATTCCCTGCACTTCTTTTTTTGTGACTTCTGATCCTTCAATGGCGTTGGTGTTGTAGGTAAAAAGCGCTGTAAACTGTTTCCAGTCTGTTTCAGAAAGATGACGGATGTGGATGCGTCCTTTTTGTTCCAGTGTTTTGAGAAGCTCTATTTCTTTTCCAGTGAGTATCTGCTTTAAAGGATCGCTGATGCTTTTGTATGCCTCTGCCTGCTGCAGGATGAGGACTTCAGCTCGTTTTTGCAGAGGAAGAAGTTCTTTTTGAGACAAATCCGAGCCAAGATATCGCCTGATCTTTCGTATTTTACTGCCTTCCCGAAATGAGTGCGCGAGGTAATATTTGGTCTTTTTTCCCTGTTTTCGGATTTCGAGGTTCATACATATATTATAGGTGACTACATTTATATACTTTTCTATTAATGGGTGGGCACAGAGGTGACTACAATATTGGATTTTGTGGTCACCTGTAAGCTGGAAAAAGCTGGAATTATAAAAGCCAAACATTAATAAAGATTCAATGTTCTAGTAATTGCATGAATGAGAGAATATTCTTTGATCATCAAAAATTAAAGATAATATGTGAAGATGTACTTTCTACAGATAAAATCTTGGAAGAAAGTGTTGATTTAATAGTTACATCGCCTCCGTATAATGTAGACATAAAATATAATTCTCATAATGATCAAATAACTTATGAAAAGTATTTAGAATTTAGTCATAGGTGGTTATCTAGGTGTTTCAATTGGTTAAAAGATGATGGAAGGATGTGTCTGAATATTCCTTTAGACATAAATAAAGGGGGGCAGCAAAGTGTAGGTGCGGATTTAACTTTAATTGCAAAAAAAATAGGGTTCAATTATCATTCTACAGTAATATGGAACGAAGGAAATATTTCAAGAAGGACTGCTTGGGGTTCTTGGTTAAGCGCTTCTGCACCATATGTAATTGCGCCAGTAGAACTAATAATCATCCTTTACAAAAAACAATGGAAAAAGATTGATAAAAGAGATTCAGATATAACTAAAGAAGAATTTATCTCATGGACTAATGGGTTGTGGACTTTTAATGGAGAAAGTAAAAAAAGAATAGGACATCCTGCACCATTTCCAGTTGAATTACCCAGAAGATGTATCAAATTGTTTAGTTACGTTGGAGACATAGTATTAGATCCATTCATGGGCAGTGGAACAACATTAATAGCCGCAACATTAAATAATAGGAGATCAATAGGGCTTGATGTTGACATAGAATATTGTACTCTAGCAAAAAAAAGAATAATTGCTGAAGCAAATATTCTGGAGAAAAAATTAAATGAAATGATTATGGTGGCATAAGGTCGATAAACATTGGCAAAAAGCAAAGAAGAATTGACTCAATCCGATTTGATTATGGATTATTTTAAGAAAAACCCTAAGAGGGAGATTGAACATCCTGAAATAGTTGATCGTGTTGTTGCAGAATATAAAAAGAAAACCGGAGAAGTTTTCAGAGATCCAGACAGAGCAATTAGAAAATTATCACAAGAAGGACAATTAATCAAAATTGCAAAAGGTGTTTACAAATACGATCCAGATTTTATCAAGAAAAGAGAACTTGAAGATTTTACATCTGCACAAAAAGAAGAAATATTCAAGAGGGATAATTACAGATGTGTAATTTGTGGTAAAGGAAAAGCAGATGGTGTAGAAATTCAAGCAGATCATATTAAACCAAAGGAATTAGGGGGTAAAGCGGAAATTACAAACGGGCAAACATTATGTGCTCCTCATAATTTTCAAAAGAAATATTATAAACAAACTGAAACAGGAAAGAGAATGTTCATTAGGTTATATGAATTAGCAAGAAATAATAATGATAAAGAATTGATAAAATTTTGTGAAGATGTTCTACAAGTTTACGAAAAAAATAATATTAATGGGCATATTGTGTGGAAGAAATAATATAACTAATGCTCCTACAAAATCATCTATGCCCAAACCAAAACCGATACATATTCCCTTCAATTTCATCGAGTCTGCAGAATCCCACGCGTTCAAATTGCACGATTGCGCCAACTTCTAATTCAGCGATTGCTTCTTCGCCGTAGCCGGAAACAAGAGTATTGTCAGGCATGCGCAATTCAACAGAAACAAGGTTGTCAGATTTTGGAAGCCAGTGAATGATTTTTTTGCCATGCGCTTTGAAATCATCATAAGTTTCAGAAAAGAAGGTGTAGTGTGATTTTTCTTTTGATTGTGGAATTTCGGAATGTTTGAAATTCAGGCAATCCATCAATCGAATTAATTCACTGTCTGGAAAAGCAGAGACATCTTCTTTTGCGAGATAAAATTCCTCGTGTGTTTCAAATACTCTGCCGCCTTTTTTGGTTTCAGGGTGCAAATCAAGGGTCACGTGTTTTTTTGGCGCGTTTTTGACAGATACTAAAACAGGATCCGCGACAAAGAAATATCTGTGTGATTTTGGGTCAATCACTTCTTTGTTAAACGCGTTGAGTGCTTTAAAATATTCGCCCATGTCCACTGTTTTGTCAGCTTGGGAAATCCCTATTTCCATTGCGTATTTTTGGAATGCTTCTGGCTGATATCCTCTTCGTTTCAAAGCGCCGACGAAAGGAAGCCGAATATCCTGCCATCCTTCAAATTCTCCTGCTTCAATCATTGCTCTTGTTTTTGAGCAGGAGACTTCAACGTTCGTGCCAGTAAAATTAATTCTGCCGACAGAGATAGGAATAGGGGTGTCAACGCCAAGTGCTTTATGGATATATTCCTGGCGTTTTGCGTTGTCTGCGTGATCTTTGCCGCGAAGCGTGTGCGTCACACCAGTGTCCATGTCATCAATCGCGACTGAAAAATTCATGAGCGGCCAGATTTTATATTTGTGGCCTTGCCGTGGATGCGATGATTCGTTGATTCGCAAAATAGGAAAATCACGCATTGCTGGATTTTTGTGTGCGACATCTGTTTTGAAACGAATCACTGCTTCTCCTTGTTTGTAGCTGTTCAGCATGGAGTTCCAGCGTTTAACATTTTCTTCAGGATCATTTCCTCTGCAGGGGCATGCCTGCATTTCCTGAATCATTTTACGAAATTCTTCTGCGTCGCAGAGACAAACATACGCGTGTCCATCTTCAAGTAATTTTAACGCGTAGGTGTAATATAAATCCATTCGGTCAGATTGCACAAATGTTTGCTGGACACTATTGTTGGTAAGCCATTGCGCGTCTTCTGGAATGAGTTGATAGGCGTCAGGATAAATGTTTTCAGGATTGGTGTCTTCAATGCGAAGCAAAAATCTTCCTTTGTATTTTTTTGCGTACAGATAGTTAAGAGAAATGACATACGCGTGACCGATGTGAAGCGGGCCAGAGGGTGATGGCGCGAAACGGAAAGTTGCGATTTCTCCTGAGGGATGTGTTGGCAATTCTTTGAGATTGTGTTTTTGTTCTTTTGGTTTGTCGCCGACGAGTTCTGGCGCGAGGACAGTGAGCTGTACTTTTTGTTCATCAGGGGAGAGTGCGTTGATTTCTTTCACAGCAGCAGCGACAATGATTTGAATTTCTTTGATGTCTTTTTTGTGTTCAGGGTGTTCTGCGAGGACTTTGCCGATGACGTTGCCCATGGTTGCAGTGCCGTTGAATTTGACTGCGTTTTGCAGTGCGTATTTTTTTGCGATTTGTTTGATTTCTTTTTCCATAAAAATCTGCTCTTCCCTTTCTAGAGACAAAAACAGAGAAAGGTAAGAACAGATTTTTTAATAAACTTTATATACTTTGGCATTGTTGCAATTTTCATATTGTCCTAAGCAGCAATAACAAAAAAGAAGGTGATGAGGATGAGGAAAATCTGTGTGATTAACCAGAAGGGCGGCGTTGCGAAAACAACGACTACCATTAATCTTGCGACTGCGCTTGCAGTCAATGAAAAACGCGTTCTTATTATTGATCTTGATCCGCAGGGAAACATTGGAACCTCACTTTGCGTGCAGGGAGAAAAGACAATGTACGATTTGCTTATCAACGACGCTGATCCGTATGATTGCATTGTCAACATTTCAGATGGGCTTGATGTGATTACTGCGGACAGTTCGCTTGCGAAAGCGGAATTGATTATGGCAGGATTGACGAGTCGGGAAACAATTCTGCGAAGAAAGCTTGAGCCGATTTTTAATTACGATTATATTATTATTGATTGTCCGCCATCGCTGAGTTTGCTCAACGTCAATGCGTTATTGTATGCGAATGAGGCGTTTGTTCCTGTTGCGACGGATTTCCTCGCGCTGGATGCGTTGAAGAAGATGTCGCAGACCATCTCTGAGATCAATGAGTTGTTTGACCATGACATTAAGATTACGCAGGTGATTCCGACGTTGTATGACAGAAGAAGCAAGGCGTGTGTGACGACATTGAAGGAGATCAAGCGCGGGTATGATGAGCTGGTCACGAATCCGATTCGCATGAATTCAAAGCTGCGTGAAGCGCCGAGTCAGGGCAAGGATATTTTTGATTACGCAAAAAGATCTCCAGGCGCGATTGATTACAAGAAACTCGCGCAGATTGTTCTCGAAGCAGAAGAGTATGCGTGAAAAAATTCTCACATTCGACCTTTGGTCTCATGGAGAATTTTTATGGTCTTATCATTTTTTACTCAAACGCTCAACAGAGCAAACTCACGAACAAGAAAAAGCTTTGATTCGCCAAGCAACACAAATGTATCTTCATATAATTATTATTTTTTATAAAAATAAATTTTGAAAAATCAGAGAAACAAAATATACGAAAAAATATATTGAAAAAAACAAAATAAAATCAATCACCATTCATCATCGTCATCATCAAATTGCCAATCCATTGTTTCACCCCAGTAAGATTGCGCTTTTTTAGATTCCATTCTATATAAAGTTTGCTTTTTCAGAAGGTTACAAAGATTCAATAATGAGTTTATCTTTGTCGGTATGAATGTATGCATCTTCTCCTTCTTTTAATTTTAAGAATGCAGCAATCTTTTGAGGAATGCGAACTGCAAGAGAATTGCCAGTTCGCGTAATTTTTGTTTTCACACCAAGACCCCAAACTCCTTTCTTCTTTGCAGCTTGTTGAATCTCTTGCGTTGTTTTTTCATCAGTAAAAGATTCAGAACAAGAAGAACAAATCTCAGCTGGAAATTCGCCGAGGAAAACGCCAAACATTGTTTCCTTGATTTTTCCTTTTTGAAGATTTCCTTTTTCACACATAGGACATTTGACCATAAAACTCAACTAATCTACAATGATTTAAACTTTTTGCTTCACGTGAAATTCACAACACATATAAACCAGTTGCAGAACCAAAAAGACAATGTTAACAAGCTTCATCATCACATTTCGAGAAACTCTTGAAGTTTCTCTCGTCGTTGGCATCATTCTCAGCTATTTAGTCAAAACAAAAGAAACAAAATACAATCCAGTGGTCTATGTGGGCATTGTTGCGGGCGTTATCGCAAGTCTGATTGGCGCGATGCTGTTCAACAAATTCGCGAATGGATTTACCGGAATTCATGAACAGCTCTTCGAAGGAACATTATTACTGCTTGGCGCGTTTCTTTTAACAACAATGATTCTCTGGATGATGCAGCAGAAGCAGGTGGTCGCGAAAATGCACGAGAAACTTGCAGAGCATTTATCCAAAGCGCAAAAATTTGAATTATTTTTTTTAGTTTTTGTCGCAGTGCTGCGGGAAGGCGTTGAGACAGTGATTTATCTTGATGCGGCGCGGTATGTTGCAGAAGAAAGTCAATTGTATGGCGCGATTCTTGGCATTGTCGCGGCGATTGTTTTGGGATATTTGCTCTTTGTTGCATCCGTACGAGTTGACATTAAAAAATATTTTACAGTGACGAGTGTGTTGCTTATTTTGTTTGCAGCAGGATTAGTTTCTCATGGCGTGCATGAGTTTGAAGAAGTTGCAGAATCTTTTGAAGCAGAGGAAGCTGCGCAGGAAACTGCAACTGGGCAAGGAACAGCAGTTCCTGAATCAGAAGAGATGTCTGGCGAAGTGTTGTGGAATTTGAATCCAGCAGTCAATGCAGATGGCAGTTATCCATTATTGCATGAGAATGGACATGTTGGCGCGTTCTTGAAAGAATTGTTTGGCTATAATCCTGCGCCAACTTTGGCAGAATTATTGAGTTATGTTGGTTACATTCTTCTTGTTTCCTTTTTGTGGTGGCGAGTGGAGCATAAGAAGGAATGAAGAGTCAATAATTATTTTAAAAGAAGAGTATTTCCTAACTATATATACTTCACGCTGGCGTGTCTTGTGGGGGGAGTGGATTACATTTACTGAGAATAAGAGCACTGGACAAGGGGAGTTGGGGAGTGTGTCTTGTGCTTTGCTGTTATTGACGAGAAGATGTGATTGGCACTGGACAAAGGGGTTGAGTTGTTGGTTGATCTGAAGAAGTCAGCGAATGTGATGAAAGCAATGCTTTGGATAAAAGCATTGAGGAAGGAAATTTCTTATCAAATAATGGGTATGTGCTTGGTTCGTTTCATAAACCAAGAAGTGAAAAAATATATAGATCAAGTGAATGTGTATAGAACAGAAAGAGCAGATATTATCTTTGTCAATAAAAGAGGAGAACAGATTGCAATAGAAGTAGAAACTGGAACAGAGGCAACAAAAAATAGCAAGAAGTCTTATTATGATGACAAGTTTGCAAAAAGGAAGGAAGAATATGGTGATCGTTGTTACATATTTCTTGTCACAACACGCTTACAATACAGCTATCTTCGCCATAAACTGCCTTTGCTCTTCAGGCTTCAAATTCAAAACTTTATACAGTCACAATTCAGCGACAAGCATAACTCAACTATTGCCCAAGATTTAGACAGCATAAATCAAGAATAATTCAATTCTATCGTCGAGAACACTTATTTTTTAGAGTGCATAACTGAGTGTATGAGGTTTATATGTATGTTGTCTGGAATTTTAGTGTTGTTTTATGGAGCAGACCATTCTTCAGCGAATAATTCTGCTTGCTTTAATACCAAATCAGTAGCCATCTGCTGTTTATCTGGAGGATAACCATATTTTCTAAGCAACCTTTTAACCATTCTTCTTAAATTTGCCTGAACAGTTTCTCGTAATGTCCAATCAATAGTTGCATTTTTGCGTACTAATTCTGATAACTCCCTCGCCATTTCTTTCAGAATATCATCGCCTAAAGCGTCTCGTGCACCATCATGGTCGTCAAGTGCATCATAAAATGCTTCTTCTTCCTCAGTAAGTCCTAATTCTTTTCCCCTGCTTTTATCATCTCTTATTTCTCTTGCAATTTTAATTAGCTCCTGAATTACTTGAGCAGAGTCAATGCTTCTATTTTGATATTTCCTTATTGCTTCTTCAAGCATTTCAGAGAATTTCTTATTTCGAATTTTATTGTGTTTAAATCGCACTGTTATTTGATCTGCCAAGAGTTTTTTCAACGCCTCAAACGCAAGATTCTTGTGCTTCATCCCCTTCACGTCTTCCAAGAAGTGATCTGAAAGAACTGATATTTCAGGTTTTTTCATGCCTGCGGATTCAAAAATATCTATAACACCTTCACTAGAAACTGCTTTAGATACAATTTGTTTTATTGCGGAGTGTAATTCTGTATCTGTTTTTTCTTTTCCTTGGATTTCAGTATTTTTTACTATAGATGCTTTAATCGCTTGGAAGAACCCAACTTCATCTCGTATTTTTTCTGCTTCTTCACTTGGGACTGCTAAAGCATACGCTTTTGTTAATCCAATAACTTCTCTGACATATCTCTTTTTTCCATCTTCTTGAGCAACTATGTGCTCCATTGCTTCAGGAATGATTTGCATTTTTTCTTTAGGTGTTCCTATAAAGAACCTTTTATAATCAAAATTATGAAAGAATTGACCCCCTATCTCATATTTTTCCTGCATAAGCGCGATCGCTTGTGATTGCTCAAATATTGGATTTCCTTTGCCTCCACTTTTTGCATAATTAAGGATTGCTTTTTTCAATTCTTGAGCAACTATGTGCTCCATTGCTTCAGGAATGATTTGCATTTTTTCTTTAGGTGTTCCTATAAAGAACCTTTTATAATCAAA
>JACRKI010000067.1 GCA_016215305.1 Candidatus Woesearchaeota archaeon
CAAATGTTCTGGAGGATTTGACATTGGAAGTGCGTTTTATCTCCGTCATTGCGCCTATGTCAAGGGAAGTCACGGCATGTTTCATGCAATTCCAATGGAAAAAATAATTCCTATCTTGCAGGAGAATGGATTTGAGATTTAGAATAAAATAAAAGACAAATATAATTCATAACATTTAAGAGTGTCATTATTTCCCCGCTTCTCATGACAACCCTCCTCTATCACAAAGACAGTTATTTGAAAGAATGCACAGCAATAGTTGTGGAAACAAAAATAAATGAACAAAAAACAAATGAAAACGGAAAACAAATAATTATTCTCGACCAAACAATCTTCTATCCCAGCGGCGGAGGACAGCCGCATGACATAGGAACAATCACAAACACAAAAGATGGAAAAGTTGTTCATGTCATTGCAGTGAGAATGCAGGAAGGTCAAGTCCAGCACGAGATAGATCATGAACTCAAGCAAGGAGATGTTGTCCACTGCAAACTCGATTGGGAGCGAAGATATCAGTTGCAAAAAATGCACACCGCATGCCATGTCTTAAGTTCTATTTTCGTCAAAGAAACAGGAGCATTAATTACGGGAAATCAGCTGAATCTTGAGCAGTCAAGAATAGATTTCAGTTTAGACACGTTTGACAGGGAAAAGATTCAGGAATATATCAACAAAGCAAATCAAGCACTGCAACCAAATCATGATGTGGAAGTCTTTTTCATGCCACGAGCAGAAGCAGAGAAGATGCCAGAACTTTCCAAGCTTGCGATGGGGTTGAAAGAAGGAGTCAAAGAAATTCGCGTCGTAAAAATCGGAAATATTGACATGCAGGCAGATGGCGGAACACACGTGAAGAATACAAGAGAAGTGGGCACGATTGAATTAATTAAATGCGAGAATAAAGGAAAAGCAAACAGAAGATTATACTTTAAGTTGGTGTGATGATGTTAAAATATATGTACATTGATGAAAGTGGTGATTTGGGGATTGATGGTTCAGAATATCTTATTCTTTCTGCGTTGTTAGTAGAAAATCCAGCTGTTTTGGATAGAATTATTAAGAATATGAGAAGAAATAAATTCAAAAAAGAATTAAAAAAAGCAGTTGAAATAAAAGCGAATAAATCTTCAAAGGAATTAAAAATCTGTATGCTTCAAAAATTAAATGAACTCATCGGGGCACAAATTTTTTATGTTGTTTTGGAAAAAAAGAAATTACATAGTGAATTCTTAAAAAATAACAAGCACAAATTGTACAATTATGTCAGCGGAAAACTTGCAAAACAAATGCTTTTAGATAATCTAGATCTTGAAATAAGAATAGATAAATCAAAAGGAAAACAACTTCTTCAAGAAGATTTTAATAGTTACTTCTCAAAAATTTTAAAAGAAAAATCATCGATAAAAAAGATAATCATTTATCATAGTTATTCACATTCTTGGTCAGGTTTACAATTTGCTGATCTTTTGTCATGGTCTTGTTTTCAAAAATTTGAACATAATAATAATGAATATGTTGATATCATTAAATTAGACCAAGAAGTATATCATGTTTGGTAAGACCAAAAGAAAAGCAGTACCCAAAAGCACTTAGGCGTGCACCTCAAGGTACACTGGCTTTCAGGTTTTACCCGCAATTATAAGAGAAAGAGCGTTATATATAAATATTATGGTGAAAAACCATGAACATCATTTTCCGAGAAGCAGCAGAAAAAGACTACGATGCAATTATCGCGCTCCACAAATCAGAGGATTGGGGGCTTGATACGCCAAGAGCGTTAAAAAACTTTCAAGAGCAGGGAAATCTGATTATTGTTGCAGAATTGAATGAACAAAATAATGAACAAAAAAAAGAGATCATTGGCAAAATGGATTTGATGCCAAAGAAGCGGCACAGTGTTCATTTTCTCTATGTGGAACGGTTAATACTTATTCCAAACCATCGAAGCAAAGGCATTGGAAAGAAATTCTTAGAGTACGCAGCAGCAGAAGCAAAAAAAAGAAATCTAAACTACGTCGATGTTGCAGTCAGAGATGAAAATGAGATTGCAAAGAAATTGTATCAGGGATCAGGATTCGAAATTATTGGAGGGAAAGTGTATATGCGGAAAGAAATCAAATAAAAGATTTCAAAATCGCCATACCTTCTCTTCAAAATCAATAACCTTTCCATGAGCAACAACAACTCCTTCAGAAGCAAGCAATGAAATCTTCGCACTACTTCCCTGTGCAAATCCGCCGAGTGATCCGTCAGCGCAGACAACGCGGTGGCAAGGAACTCGTGGAGCAAAAGGATTTTTGTGCAGTGCTTGTCCAATGGCGCGATAAATGTTGCCGTCTTTGCCAATCGCTTTTCCGAGTTCTTTATAGGTCGTCACTCTGCCAGCTGGAACAGAAAGTAAAATATCATACACTCGTTGTTCAAAAGCAGTGACCATGATGATGGAGTAACCAATACGCTTAAGATACTTTCTCACAAAAACAAAACCGCAATAAGTCCAGAACCAAGAATGATTGCAGTACAGATTCCAACCTGTTTTGCAAATTCTTTCTTTCCAAAAAGGTATGCAATCCCGCATTTTGAAAAGGTATTGCTTGCGGCGGCAAGGGTTATCCCAGTCACAGCAACAGGAATGCTTATTTCTCCTGCAGTGGCAAATGTCAGCAGGGAGATAGTGATCGCGTCAACATCAGCAAGCCCTGCGAGAAGTGCTGCAACGTAAACTCCAGAACTTCCAAGAAGCGTTTGAAGCAGTTTTGCGATGAAGAGAATAAAAACAAAGAATGCGCCGAATTTCAATGCAGGAATAAGTGCGAATGGGCTTTTGAATGCGACTGCTGTTTCTGTTTTTTTTCCTTTGGTTGTTTGTTGAAAATAAAGATAAACTGCGCAAGCGCCGGCAACAAGCGCCATAATGCCAAGCGTGAAGAGCGAGTTGAAGAAAACAGCTTTGTTCAGAATAATGGCAACAAATAGCACGCGAAGAAACATGATTGCCCAGGAAATAATCACTCCAAATGAAAAATTATAAGTGAGGTTGCTTCTTTTTGATGTTTCAGAGAGACTGCTCGTCACTGCAGTAGAAGAGATAAATCCTCCCACTGCGCCGGTAAGCCCGATGCCTTTTCGCGTTCCAAGTATTTTAATTAGAATATATCCAATAGTGGAAATTGCGCAAATAAACACAACCATAAGCCATATGTTAAAAGGATTGAAAACTTGTGTCGAAGCAAGAAGGGAATAAACAGAAGGAAATAATCCTAATATGTCTTTGAGAACAGGAATATCTATTGGAGAATAGGCAACGTTAGGAAGCAAAGGCAAAACAACAAGAGAAATAATTCCTAATTTCAATCCTGCGTGAACCTCTTCAAGTTCAAGTTGCTGCGCGAATTTGTGGAGATAATATTTGTAGGAAAGAATAGTTGTCATGAGAATTGCGACCATGACAGGAACCAGAATATATCCTTGCGCGACAAGAATTCCGAGGAGAAAGACAATAAGCGCGCTGAGTTCGCTGGTTGCGCCAATTCCTTTTCCTCTCCAGACAACAGCAAGATATGAAGCGATAATAAACAAGATCATTCCTGCAAGTCCAACTAAAATTAAGGCGTGAAAATCTTCTTGCTGTGCAAGAAATCCAATAATCCAGCCAAAAACCGCGATGAGAATAAACGTGCGAATGCCCGCGAAATCCTTTGTCTTTTCTTTCTGATGTTGAAACTCGCGTTCAAGTCCAACAATGAGTCCTAAGAGTAGTGCGACGCCAAAGTTTTGTATCAAGCTCAGTTCAACCACGTGCCCACCTTTTTCCCACATATTGAATATGTATTAAAACACTTCTCCAGTATTTTCTGCAATATTCACTACTTCCTCCGAAGGAAATAGCTTTATATACTTTGCTAAAGAGAAGGGATTTTATTATGTTAAGAAACAGTTTCATCTTTCTCGACAAAGTCAGTCATGCGACAGAGAAGAAGATATGGCGGCAGAATATCAAGACATGGGAGCAGTTTTTGGAAGCAAAAGAAATCGCGGGGTTCGGCAGCAGCAGAAAGATATTTTGCGATCAGCAGATCAAGAAAGCAAAAGAAGCGGCATGGAATCAGGATGCATCAATGCTGAAAAGTTTATTTCCGCATGCAGAGCATTGGCGTTTATACGATTATTTTAAGGAAGATGTTTGTTTTTTGGATATTGAAACCAGCGGATATTATGGCGACATTACTGTGGTCGGAATCTATGATGGAAAAGAGACAAAGAGTATGGTGAAGGGGAAGAATCTTGATCCCTATCTGCTTGCAAAATTATTGAGGGAATACAAACTTCTCGTCACATTTAATGGAGCAAGTTTTGATCTTCCTGTCATCAACAAATATTATCCAAACACCATTCCAAATATTCCGCATATTGATTTGCGTCATCCTTTGGCAAAACTTGGATTTACTGGCGGATTAAAGCAAATTGAGAAAGAATTAGGAATCAGGCGCGCAAAAGAAGTGCAGGGCATGCATGGGGGAGACGCAGTAACGTTGTGGCATCTCTATAAGGCAACAGGAGAAGAAAAATATCTCGAACGAATTGTGCAGTACAATGAAGAGGATATTATCAATCTGAAACCGCTGGCGGAATTTGTGTATGAAAAAATGAAGGAGAAGATTTTTTTGTATAGTGAATGATGATAAAAAATCAATTCTTCGAAAAGTAAAGATTAATCTCATCATTCGCAAGATTAATCCATTCCTCTGCGCCATTCAGATTATATTTTTCAGTGGTGTCAGTAAGCATTTCGCTTGCGTCTTTGGTGTCTCCGATGTCATAGCCCGTGATAATGATAATTTCATTTTTATCCTGCACGAGTAATTTGATGACTGCGTTGTTCTGCTCGGTCACGACGTTTGCGCAAGTTCGTGCAGAGTAATGAAGCAGATTTGCGATGACTGCGTTATCGCAGGGATTCCCGATTAATATCATGTCAGTGGAATCATAATCGCTGACTTCTCCCGCAAGTTTTGTTTCCGTGGAAACGCCTTGCGTGACAAGATAGGTTGCGATGAGTGTTGCGGTAATCACGTCAGTGGATGGCGCGTCATTGCCAACAACAATGAGCGTGCCATTTTGCAAAAATTCAGGATAATCGAAAAGCGTGACGTCTTTAAGTTTTTCACAATCTTCTGGGCAGCTGCTGAATGTTTCGTAGTAGGTGCAGATTCCATCGCCGCAGGAAGGATCAGCGTAGTCAGTTGTGGCGTTTGTTGTTTCTGTTTCAGAAGTCGTTGTTTCAGACGAAGTACCCTCTTCAGTTGTTTGTGTGGTTGTTTGAGAAGACGGATCATTTAAAACATCATCAAAGAGATTTCCTTGATCTGCGCCTGTAATTTCAGAGGGTTGTTCAGTTGTTTCCTTTTTTTTGCAGGAGCCGAGAGTGAAGAGAAGAAGGATAAGAAAAACAATAGAGATGATTCTTTTCATAAGAAATACCTTTTCTTTTTTCTATATAAAGTTTTGCAAAAAAATTAAAAAGAATCTCTTTGCAAAGAAAAATACACGCACCAGCAAATATTGGAATTGCATTCCAATGGATTACAAGAGCACCGCTTTTGAAATAAGCTTTGAGTCGCCTAGCAACTCCTGTCTCAGGGGACCCAATTTTTCTTTTGATAATTTTTGCTGGGAAAAATTGGGATATGTATTATTAAAAATACGTCCTAAAAAGTAATTATCAGCCTCGCCAGACGGTTGCAGGTTCATGTAGGTGCGTTGCTAGTGCTTCTATGTTTTTTCTTTTTTGTCAAGAACCACCGGTCAGAGACCGGTGGCATGACGCGAAGCGGCTTACAAGTTCGAGAGACCAGTGGTTCTTGACGCATTGCGAAATTCCACATTTCATTTTTTGATTGTGGACTTTGTCCACTGGTGAAACACACCAGTGGAATTTCGGAATGTTTCAAAATTCTCAGAAACTATAAAAGCATCCTCCACCTAGCAACAACATCATGTCCACAATAAAAGGCTTCATTGTCGATCCAACATATAGAATCAGAGATAACAAAGCATACATCTATTTCTTTGGAAAACTGGAGAATGGAGAATCTTTTCTGACAATAAATGAAACACGTCCGTATTTCTTCATAAAAAAGAGTGACAAAAAGAAAGCAGAAGAAGCAACGAAGATTCAGTTTGACACAGAAGAAGAGTCAGACGGAAAGGTGATGAAGGATTTCAAAGAGCATCAAGTTGTGAAAATTATTGTTGATATTCCGCAAACAGTTCCAAAGATAAGAAAAGAATTCGAGCAGGAAGGCATCACCTGTTATGAAGCAGACATTCGTTTCGTATACAGAACAATCATTGACAAAAATTTGTTGGGAAGCATAGAGATTGAAGGGGAGCATGAAAAAAATCAATGGGTGCAAAAACTTTATAGAGAGCCAAAAATAAAAGCAGCAGCAATAGATGCTCCAAAACTTACTGTCCTCTCTATAGACATTGAAACAAATAGGAAAGCAGAGGAAATATTCTGCATCGCGATATACGCAAAGAATTACAAAGAAGAAAAAACAATCCATAAAACACTGCTTGTTTCAAAAAAAGCAGTCAAATGGGCGCACAATTACGCAACAGAAAAAGAAATGCTGGAAGCGTTCAAAACAGAAGTGCATGCGATTGATCCGGATATTGTAACTGGCTGGAATGTCGTTGATTTTGATTTCAAAGTGTTGAGAGACAGATTCAAGCACTACAAAATTCCGTTCCATTTGGGACGAGCAGATGAGGAAACAAAAGTCAGAATTGAATCGCAGTTTTTCAAGGAATCAAGTATAGATATTGTTGGAAGGCAAGTGCTTGATGGCATTGCCCTTCTCAAAAATTCATTCATCAAATTAGATGACTATAAACTCGACACAGCAGCGCGGGAGATTGTTGGCAAAAAGAAAGCAATTGATTTCCATGAGAATGGCGCGAAAGGAAAAGGAGCGCAAATAGAAGAGCTCTTTGACAAAGATCCGGAAACACTTGTGAAATATAATCAAAAAGATGCAGAACTAGTCATGGACATTTTAGAAAAAAAAGATTTGATCAATCTTGTCATAAAACGATCCATGTTAACAGGCATGCAAATTGACAGAGTCAACGCGTCTATTGCATCATTAGATTCATTATATATTCGAGAAACAAGAAAGCGCGGCTATGTCTGCAATTCATCTGCGTATACCGAAAGAGAAGAACGTGCAAAAGGCGGATTTGTGCGAGAATCAAATCCAGGCATTTACGAATATATCATCGTCTGCGATTTCAAGAGTCTGTATCCAAGCATTATTCGAACATTCAACATCGATCCTTTATCATTCCAAAGTGATGGAACAATTGTTGCGCCAAATGGGGCAAAGTTTCGCAATGACGAGGGAATTTTGCCTATGCTCATTCAGCGATTATGGCATCAAAGAGATGAAGCAAAAAAACACAAAGACGCAGTGGCAAGTTACGCGATCAAAATTACGATGAACAGTTTTTATGGAGTTTTGGGAAGTCCGATGTGCCGATTTTACAGTCTGGACATGGCAAATGCGATTACGCATTGGGGCCAGTCTATCGTCAAGGAAACAGCAGATGAAGTGGAAAAAGTTGGTCATCGTGTTATTTATGGAGATACAGATAGTATTTTCGTTGAGACAAAAGCATCAAATTACGCTGAAGCGCATAAAATAGGAACAGCAGTTGCAAAACAAATTACAGAGCACTTCGAGAAAAAGATCAAGAAAGAATACAAAAGAGAATCATTCCTTGAGTTGCAGTTTGAAAAAGTCTACAGCAGTTTTATTATGCCAAAGATTCGCGGCACAGAAGTTGGCGCAAAAAAAAGATATGCAGGAATGCGGACAGACGGCAGACAGGAAACACTAGAGATTGTCGGAATGGAAACAGTCAGAAAAGATTGGACAGAATGCGCGAAAGAGTTCCAGATGACTCTGCTCAAAAAGATTTTTGCAAAGCAGGAAGTGACGAGTTATATCAAAAAGTTTGTTGAAGAAGTCAGAACAGGAAAACACAATGATCTTCTCGTCTACAGAAAATCGTTAGGCAAAGATGTGGAAGAGTATACCAAAACAACTCCGCCGCATGTAAAAGCAGCACGACTGCTCGACAAAATTGATTCTCACGTGATTGAGTATTATATCACCGAAAATGGTCCAGAGCCGCTGCAGAAGTGGAAATCAAAGATTGATTATGAACATTATATTGACAAGCAGTTAAGACCAATTGCAGATTCTATTTTAGTCTTTTTCAATCAGACATTTGAAGATGTTGTTACAGGCAAGAAGCAGAAGAGTTTGTTTGATTATTAGAAATGAAGCGGCTGCGTAGAAATCCTCAGTTTAATTGACATATATTTCTTTTTTCCGCCGCCGAGTTCGTACACTTGTCCTTTTCTTCTCCCCCTTATTCCCATGAAGGGGGAAAGAAAAGAGACAAGAAAGGAAAAAAATAAAAGCAAAAGACGGCGGAAAAAAGTAGGCATTAGGCCTTTCAAAAAGGATTTCTACGCAGCCGAAAGACCACAAACTATATATACATGCGTATGCATATACGCATGCAGGTGAGCAAAATGGTCAAAGTCATATCTTTATCCAACAAAGCATACAGCACGTTAAAGGCATTGAAGCGTGGTGATGATTCTTTTTCAGATGTTGTTCTCAAGATGGCGGAAAAAGAAAAGAAACCTTCGATTATGGATTTCTGGGGAAAGTGGCCTGGTACAGATAAAGAGTTGGATATGATTGAAAAAACATTGGAAAGAGAACGCAAACAAGTGAAGGCACGAGAGGTTCATTTCTAATGTTATATTGTCTTGATACAAATATTGTCATCAATTTCTTTCGAAAGGATATTAATACCTTAGAAAAAATGAAAGATTTGGAAGAAAAACAAGTAACAGTAGTAATCAACCCAGTTGTATTGTGTGAGTTATTTCGAGGAGTTCATCTTGCAGAAGAGCAGAAAAATGCATCAGAACTTGTAGAAAAATTTCTGAAAAGTGTTGGGGCAATTGAATTTACAGAACAAGCAGCAAGAACATACGGGAAAATATATGCAGAACTAAAAAAAGCAGGCAAACAAACACAAGAGTTTGACTTAATGATCGCGAGCATCTGCATAGCGCACAACGCAGTTCTGGTCACAAGAAACAAGAAAGATTTCGTGCACATCAAGGATTTGAAGTATGTGGTGTGGTAAGTTTTAAATAGGAGTTAGATTATAAGAAGATTATGGCAACAAGAAAAGCAATAGTGGATTCGTTGATTCTCCTTCTTAGTCTCTTGGGGTTTGTTTTGGTTATTTATACCAACAATAGCAAGTTGGATACTATTGGAATCTCGCTTCTTATACTTGCAGTAGTTTTTATTTTTTGGAGAGAGCTTGCATATTCCCTTGTTACTCGAATTCAAGCGTGGTTTTCATAATGAATCCGACAGATTTAAACATTCCTGAAAATCCAAGATATGATTTTTTTTTAACATTGTTAGGAATATTTATGACTTCTTCTTCTTTCTATTATTTATTTATTTCACCAGTAGAAGAAATAAGAATTGTACTTAATATTGCTCTTGTTGCGGGATATTTACTCTTTACTTATGGAATTATACAAATGGCTGAGAGGCATAAGATAGAAAACAAACTTTTTATTATTAAATCATTTATTCAGAGAAAAAGTGATATCGCTCAATTAAAAAGAGAGGGTATAATTGATACTACTGAGGAAGCTTCTCTTAATGTTTATTTAAGAGATGAAATCCTCAACTATATTGAGAAATACAAAAAATAAAAGAGGTGTCATGATGACAGCAGTCGCAAAAAAACCAGCGCAGCCTGCAGCAGCGCAAGCAGGTCAGCAGCAAATGCAGCAGATGAGTCGAGATGAGCAGGTAGGATTTCATAAAGGATCGCTTTCAACGCTCGCAAAAGAGCGTGAAGAGATGATTAAGATTTTGGGAATCGTCGAGCAGCTGATGCAGATGCACATTAAAGCGCTGAAAGAATTTGGCATTGATTTGGAAGCGCAGGCAAGATCAGCGGCGCAGCAGCAAGCAGCAGCGCCAAAACGGCCAACACAGCAGTTGGATAAATTGTTGCATAAATAGTTTTGAATTTGTATTTATTCCTTTAATTTGTCTTTTTTTGTCTTTTGATTTCATTCAAGCACAATAACATGATAATAAAAAATATTAATTCCCACGAGACAATGCTCACAAAAAAAGTTCGCATTGTCCAGTAGATCGGACTGAAATCGAATTCTCGTCTTGATGTATGTTTCTACTATTGTTGATCAAAAAATAACAACAACAATGGTTATGAAAATCTATAAGATTTTCAAACTCCTAAAAATGCCAAAACATTTTTATGAGCACAGACGGCCAACTTTTTGGCTCTTTTCCAATTTCGAAAGCCAAAAAGCTTGTCCTACTCCACGAACGAGAACCCCACACTTCGTATGGGAACCTCGTTCGTTTCGTCTGGCCATGTTGTTATTTTTTGAAAACGAAAG
>JACRKI010000068.1 GCA_016215305.1 Candidatus Woesearchaeota archaeon
GCGCATTTCATGTCTTTCAACATGTTGTCTTTATGCTCTTTACAGACAGGAATTTTCTGGCTGTTTTGCGAGAATGCGTCTCTGCCGCAGAATGGGCATTTGCTTACTTTCGATTGTCCGTAGCGTTTTGGGATGTACATCAAGAAAATTACTCTGTTTTGGTTTATTAGTGTTGTGGTGTTTTATCAGATTACTTCAAACCCTCTGGTCCCAACGTTCTCAAAACGTGCTTTATATCATTAATTGTTTCCTGCTGTGCTTTTTTATCTGACATGCGAACAAATCTGAGGAGAAGATCAACAAGTTCTTCCTCATTCATACACTTTAACTTGAATCCATCAGTAATAAAATAAAATTGAAATCCTTCATATTTTAATTCTTTTATGACTATGCCACCCACAGTTCCAAGAATTTTTCCTTTATTTGGAGAAGACTCAAGCGATTTTAGGTGCTCTAAAATTTCAACACTCTTTTGTTTGAATTTTTTATTAATTTCTTCAAAAAGATATTCGGCTATTTCTACTTTTGCCATTTCTTTCTTGCTCGCGCAATTGCTTCATCTATTGGAATGGCATTCTCAGAAGAAAGCAAGAATTCTCGCAACTGTTCTTTCTGTGCAAGTTTGTACATTCGCTTGATAATTGCTTCGTAACTATCTTCTTTAGTTCCAAAAGTACCAATTAATTGCTTTGTTTCTCTTGTAATTTGTATTGTTGATGGCATCTATAAGTACTATAGTTGCTATAGTTTATAAATATTTTGCTTATTCAGAAAACTCAAGAACTTTTGAAAAAGAATTTTGACAAAAAACCTCCTATTACTCCTAAATAGTGGTGTCTTATTTACTGTGTTCCACATAGGTCGCCAATCCTTCCACATGACTTAGTTTTGTTTTCTTCTGAAAGAATTCTCGATATTCTTTATTGACTTTTGCGCCAAGTTTGTCAAGATTTTTTGCAATCTTTCCGTATAGCTCTTTTCCTTTTTTGTCAAAATCAGTGAGGATAAGGAATTCTTTGTTTGGTTTGTTCTTTGTATTTCTTCTGGTTTCTTCTACTGTCTGTTCCATTCTATTCCAAATATCTTTGCCATTAAGGACAACAATATTCTTGATTTGAAATGCTTCCAACGCTGCCTTGTCTTTCTTTCCTTCTACAATAATTACTGGCTCATTCTCTCTTATTCTTTCTATTACTTCTTCAATCTCTTCTCTTCTTGCAAACATAAGATTCTCACATTTACTCGCTTCGCTCGCTCATGGAGAATCTTAACGTAAAAATTCTCATGAGCGTCGTCCTACACGAACGAAGTGAGTGTGCCTAGTTTCCGTGAATGTTGAATTTTTATTCATGATCAATATACTCTTCATTCACATAATCTTTGAGTATTTTTTCGTGGTCAAACGCGAGTTTTGGAAGCGGCTTGTCAAGGGAAAACACTTCTGCTTCCGCAGCGTCGTCTGCTGCTTTCAGAGTTCCTCTTCCTTCCGCGACAAAGACAACAGTGATGGAATGGCTTCCTCTCGGATCTCGCTTTGGATCAGAATAAACATGCATTTGTCTCAATAATTGGATCTCTAAATTTGTTTCTTCTTTTGTTTCCCGTATCGCTGCCTGCTCGACAGTTTCTCCAAAATCAACAAATCCTCCTGGAATTGCCCAGCCAAACGGTTCTTCTGCTCTCTTGATTAAGACAATGCCTCCTTTGTAGCGGATGATGATATCGACTGTCAAAAGTGGTGCGATTTTTTGGTTGAAGAGGTCTTTCCAAGAATATTCTTTTTCTTCTCTTGTTACTCCAAATACTTCTCCTAATTTCTTTTTTACTTCTTGCTGCTTTTCTTTTTTTACTGCTCCAATCTTATATAAAATAATTTGTCTGTCTGCAGTAAATATTTTATCTAGACGAATGTTACTCTCCACATGAAGAAATCCTGTTTTCATATCTTTTGTTGTCAAGTCTATTGTATATTTATCATTCTTTTGTTTGCTTGTAATCTGACAAAGAATAATATCATCTTCATCTGCCTTCCCAATAACAAGTGCAGGTCTTTTTTTGAAACTGCTCAAGTCTGAGAATGGAAAAGAGAGAACAACAATATCTCCTTCTATAAGTCCTTCCACGCTTCTTCATCCTCTTTGCTTAACCAATTTTTTGCCAGTGATTTTTCGCTTGCTAATGCAGGAAACATTTTTTCATTAAAATGCTTCATCGAACGAAGTTCCACGTGATCTTGAAATGCCAAGACTGCTATTTTTTCTCCTTCTTTAAACCCTTCAATTTCTCGTATATGTCTTGGCAACGCAATTTGTCCTTTTGCTGTTATTGTCGCACTTCGCATTTCTAACACTTTCATATTTTTCACCTTACTTGTAAGAAAAGTAAGAATATTTATATGTTTTTCTCTTGAAGCGGCAGTTGTACAGTTTTCATTCCTTCAGCTGTTAATTTTCTTGCTTCAGAAAGTGCTTGTTCTTTTGCATCGCTTCCTGCGTATCTTTGGTGCACCCAATGCTCATCATCAAATCTGTCAATTCCAAGAACTGTATAACTCCCATCACTCGTTACTGTCAGATCAGCAATTGATTTTCTCTTTGCATTTGCTTCTGCTTCTAATACAGATGGATGTACTCCAAGTTCTTCTGCAAGTGCATTTCGCACAGCAATATATCCGCCGTCTTCTCTACTCATCATTTTATGTAAAAGGATTCATACAAATTTATAAAGTTACTCCTATTCTTGACTTTCATGTCCCGAGCAAAAAAAGAAAAAGAAGTATTCGGAGAAGATAAATTAGTCTTAACTCCTGAAGATAAACGATTCGCAACTCCTGCTGTTGTCGCACTCTATCGCGCAGAACGATTGAGATGTAATACTATTGTTGATCTTTGCTCTGGCGCGGGATTTCAATCCTTCGCATTCGCGCAAACCTGCAAACATGTTATTGCAGTTGAAAAAAATCCTGTTCTTTTTGCAAAAGCGCAAGAACACGCGCAAAAACTCGGCATTAGCAATATTACTTTTCTTTGCGGCGATGCGCTTTCAGCTGACATTATTGCGCAGATTCAGAAAACAAATCCTGACATTGTTTTTTGCGATCCTGAACGATTTGCGACTGAAGAACAGCGTTCTGTTTCCACAATGCAGCCAGACATTCCGCAATTGCTTGCGCAGTATTCTGCTCTTACTTCAAAGATTGCCATTGAATTTCCACCGCACATTCAGGCATTAGAACTTCCTTCAGGATTTTCTGCTGAACAGGAGTATATTTCTCTCGACGGCGCTGTGAATCGCTTGACACTTTATTTTGGCTCTTTGATGGAATGCGCAAAGAAAGTTGTCTTATTGCCGCAGAAAGAAATTTTGTGCAGCACTGAAGCAGAAATTGAAATAGAATATCCTACGATATCTCCTACAGCATCTTCTGCTTCTTATTCGTATCTTCTTGAGTCAAACTCCACTGTCGCGCTTGCAGGACTTATTGGCGCTGCGTTTTCTTCTGCGCTTTCTGATACTTTTGAAACCCTTGTTTCTGCAAAAGAAATTGTTTCTGTTACTTCTGGGAAAAAAACATTCTATCTTTCCACAAAATTACTTTCTTCACCATTTTTTACTGCGTATCGGATTCATGCGCATGTTGTGTATGCATTTGATCTTATCGGCAAGAAAAAAATATTAAAAGAGCTGCAGCATCTTTCTTGCGGAAGTGTTGTACTTCGCTATACGCTTGATCCTGCAAAATATTGGGAAGAACGATCTTTCTTTGAAAAGAAGTTATCTGATGGAACAAAACAATTTCATCTTTTTGTGTTTGATGAAGCGCTGGTTTGTGAGAAGATCTAGTTCTTCTATTTTTTCATGTTCTTTCTTACCCAAAACC
>JACRKI010000070.1 GCA_016215305.1 Candidatus Woesearchaeota archaeon
GTTGATCTTCTGTACTTCTTGTTCAGGTTTATCTCGAAGTGCATATGCTCCGACGATAAGTTCAAAAACACAAATTTCAGTCGTATAAAGAAGAGGCGTTGTATTTTTTTCGAGAAATTCAATTGCTTCTTTCTTTGCTTTAAGAAGGTCAATCAAGAAACTTGTTTCTGCGAGCATGACAAGCCATACCTCTGCTTAAGTGTTTTAAGATCTGTTTTCCGTTTGATACTTCGGATTGCCTTGTTCATATCCTCCGCGTCTTTGTCAGTCATGTCTTTCCATATTCCTGCGAATTCGAGAATGCTTCCTTTTGTTTCTGTCAAACGCCGCAGCTCGTCAGAGAAACTTTCATCAGCTCGTTTTAATGCGATAAGTCGGTCATAGACATCATCCATGATAGAGATTGTTTTGGTTGCCATAACATCTGTGTATGTGTACACATATATATAGGTTGTGGGTAAATAACTTTTCACACGCACAGACAAAGCATGCACACGCACCAGCAACGTCTGGCGAGGCCAGTAATTGTTATTTTAGAAAATTCTTCGATAAAATATATCTGAAAAATAAATAAAAATAATTATTGGACATTATGTTTGCGTTGCTGGTGCGAATGTAATTTTTTCTTAGTTCGTGCCTAAATAATCCAATTTATTTTTATCTTTTCTTTTCATCAAAAAAACAAACAACACAACCAAAGAAACAATCGAAACAACACTGACAACCATTCCAATCCAAAACCATTTTGGAGAATAGAAAAACACAACCTCTCGATCAGCAGAAGTGACAGCAGCACCAACAAGCCCATTGACATCAACCACTTCTCGACGAGAACCATCCACAATCGCGTGCCAGCCAGAAATATAATTCTGATTTAAGACAAGAATATCTGAAGCAGAAATGGAATCAGAAGAATTCGAAACAACTCCAGAAACCACAATAACAACCTTATTTGGAGACCAAAAAGAAATGTTCTCGGACATTTTCGAAGAATTCAAAAACGCTTCCCCTGAATAATCAGCATAAAGTAATCCGGAAAGTGATGACCGCGGAAATGCGGCAGGAGCAGCAAGGAAACGTTCATAACAATTAAGCAGTCCATGATTTGCAAGGAAAAGAGGATACTGTTTTTCTTGATAGCCGGAAATATCTCCATACACTGATGAAAATGAATCTGATTGAATATTTTCATCAGGAACAACATACAACCCGCTGGCAAACAAGCCGCTGTTGACAAGCGTCAAATCAATGAGAACAAAAACAAGAATGGCCAGTACAACATATTTCCAAGAAACAGATTCTTTCTGCTCCCATTTTGTCAGCAAAAAACCAAGAGACAGCGCAGCAAAGAAAATAAATGCAAACAAGAAGCGGGAAGGACCATGAAAAATACTTGCCAAAGGAAGTTGCTGAAACATTTTCCAGAGCGAGGGAAACAAACTTTGACTCAAAATCAAAAACACAACAAACAACGCCGCTAAAATATATTCCCAGATCTGAGTGAACAAAATAAAAAACGCAGCAACAAACAACAGCAACGGAATGACGCCAATGTACGCGAAATATTCATGCCAATACCAATGCACAGTTTCTCCTGTCGATGGATCAAGGGTGTCATATGTTTTCGAACCAAAATCAGTGCTGCGATCAGTCAATGCTTCCAGCAAAATCAACAGCCCATTTGATTCTACATCTGTCTGTTCCAAGGGAAGCGTTTCTCCGGAAACTGCAAGCATTGGAAAGAGTTTGATCGCCGCGAAAGGAATCCAAGACACAAGAAGCAAAAGGAAAAGCAGGAGCATTTTGCCGTGCAGGAGTTTCCAATTTTTTATTGTATCAAAGAGAGCAAAGGTTCCAAGAAGAACAACGGCAATCAAGAATGGATGAATGCCGCCGCCTAAATAAATAACTGCAAGGAAACAGGAAGCAGGAATAATAAACCATTTGTTTTCTTTCGCCTGCAGAAAGAAAAAGAAAATCCAGGGAATCCATGCAAGATGAAACCAATTCGTGTGACCGACAGTCATCCGGATTGCATAGACGCCTGAAAGCATCAAGAGTACAGGAGGAAAATAAGAAGAAATATCGCCCATTCCCAATTTGCGGCAGACAAACCACATCCCAAGCATTCCTAAAAAGAGATACAAAAAGATGGCAAGTTTTGTTCCTATAACTTCTCCAAACAATAGTGTTAATGGGAAATGTAAAGACAAGAAACTGCTCTGCGGATTTGCGAGAAGCACATCGCCGCCGCATTCCCACGGATTCCAGAGAGGAAATTGGTGATACGTCAAAATACTTTCGCGAGCAGTTCCTTCATACATGAGGTGCTGATCCCAATCGTGCATGCCCCAATTAGAAAGCACAGAAAAAAGAGGATAACCAAAAACAAGAGTGATGCCTAAAAAAAGAAGAGATGCTGTTTTCCATTGTTTAATTGGTTTCATTTTCTGTTAAGAAGGCGAA
>JACRKI010000008.1 GCA_016215305.1 Candidatus Woesearchaeota archaeon
ACGCATTTTGATTACAAATACAATATCTTAAGAAGAGGAATTCTCAACGACACTAAAGCAGACCTTTTGTTATTTGGATCAGCAGAGCGAGCAATCTTAACACTACTCGAAAGAATGCAAAGAATTGTTGATGGTTCAGATGATAAAAAATTGTTGGAGATGGCAAAAGAAAATAATAAACAAAATAGAAAAGAAAGTACCAACGAACCATCTCCCAATTTTTTATTTGAAAAAATAAAACCAAAACTTCATCTTGCAAGCATTGAAGGTGTCGCGTTTAGAGTAAAGAAAACAGAAATCGCAAAAGACATGAGAATCATGCCAAGCTATGAAGAATGCGTTGCGGACAAAAGCAAATTCAATCTGCTCACAAGAATCCACTACCTATTGCCAGACGAATCATTTGTCGAGCAGTGCGGCGTTGGATTTATTCAACATAACAGACCAGAACATACATTGACAGAAAAAGAAATGGATTTCTTGTACAGCCAACCATTCACGAGAAAATTGCACCCAAATTCATTGCAATTCGAAATGCAGCAGGAGATGGTGGAAAAATTAAACACCTCAATAGTTATTGGCAGAGGATGCTGGGGAAGTTGTTCGTTCTGTATCATTCCGTTAGTGCAAGGCAAAGAAGTTGCGAAGCGAAGCAAGGAAAGTATTGTCAAAGAAATTGAAACCTTGTATGCAAATGGAGAGAAGAAAATCAATGATCTTACGCTTCCGACATTAAATATGTACGGCTCAAAGTGCGGTCTCTACAAACATGCAAAAGTAATGTTCTCTCCAATTATTAATGAAGAAATTACAGTTTACGACAAAAAAGAGTATTGCAATCAACAATGTGCTGGCTGCAAATATAGAGTGCTCAGCGATGATTTGTATCCGCTTCTTGAAGAAATTGAAAAAGTGCAGCAGAAATACAAAGAAAAAAGAGACGAAAATGGAAAAGGAGGAGAAGAGAAAGAGTTAGAACTGCGAAGCGCGATCCGCCATGACATTATCCTTGATCAAAAGAAATTGTTCAGAAAGATTATGCAATTTACGACAAGACTCAAGATTGCGCCAGAGCATATTTCTGATGAAGTATTGAAGCAGATGAACAAAGCAACGAGAAAAGCGTTTGACGATTTCCTTGAAGAATACAAAAAAGTGAATAAAGAGCAAGGCACAAACAAGAATCTTGTGCCGTATATTATTGCAGGACATCCTGGCTCTACAGAAGAAGATATGGAAAAGATGCGAAGATATTGCGAAGATCATAATATTTATGTCAATCTCACACAGGTTTTCACCCCGACGCCGGGCACACTTTCAACAGCAATGTATTATACAGGAGAGAATCCAATGACGAGAGAGAAAATTCATGTTCCACGAACATTCAGAGAAAAAAAGAATCAGAAAAACATCATCATGGGCATGCAATCACCAGATGAGATTGCAGATGAGAATGGGTGAATTTCTCAAGACATATATTTTCCTGCGAGATACCCAAATGCGTATCCAACAACAGCTTCTGCGCTTATTTTAAGTGTTGCTTTTCCCGTTTGTTGAGCAATATATTTGGGAGAAAGATGCTGTATATTATTTTCAAGAGCACTTACAAATTTTGGCGCAACAGGGGGTATTTTATTTTCTCTTACCATTCGAAGTGTATACCGATCTGCGCTTCGATGGACAGATAAAAGAAAAGGTGTGGAAAGGACAGGCATGCTTGCACTCCAATAAAGAAGATAGTTCTCTAAAGCTCCTCTTTCTATTCCTTGTCCATCAGTATGACCAACAACCGCAGCAAGAACAAATGCAGGGAGATCTAATACATACCATGGAACTTTCTCGTGATCAGGTATTTTTCTCATCTGGAAAGGATTGAGTAAAGAATTTATAAAATGTGTCAAAAAAATATCATCATTCTTTGAAACTCGACACAATCGTTTCAATCTCTTTCTTCTTTTCAGGATTAAGACTTACTTCTAAACCATATGATGTAGGTTTTGCAAGAAGAAGATTCTTTTTTATTAAATCTTTTGCAATATCCTTGACATCTCCACGAAGATGCTTGGGAAAACCTTTTGGCAGATTATCCACAGAGGTATGACTTCCACCCCATTTTCCAAGATACATAAGTTTTCGAAGAATGGTTTGTGCAATGATCTGCTCATTCATACTGCAACAACTTCTTTCAGAATTTTCTCGTTTGTATAGTCTGAAATTAATTTATCTGAGAATTTTACAAAATCCTGGACAAGCGCATTTTCTGTGTTTAGTTTATACATCTTTGCGTTACCAATCACTCTCGTATTCTTTACAAAGTTAAGTTCTTCTAGTTTTGGCCAAACAGTATGCAATGTAGACCATGCAACTCCTGACTCTTCAGCAATTTCTGTCAAAGAATAATCAAAGTCTCTAAATATTAAAAGAAAATTCAATACTCTAATAAGTGGGTAATCTCCAAGGACTTCGATAAATAAGCTAGTATCTTCTGATTCTTCTTGCATAAGCATATGAAAGAAGATAAAGTATTTAAGCTTTTCGGATGAATGCGTATGAAAATTTACCCTCTCCATCCACTCACAGAAGGAACATTCCAGCAGCTATCGAACGCGCAGGAAGAAACACGTAACACAGTAGGAATCTGTTTTCGTTTGAATTCACTTTTCGTCACCATAAACGCAACCTTGCGAACGAGTTCTCCATCAAAACCCATCTGCGTTATCTCATGCACATCTTTTTTGTGCACAACATAGAGCTGGAGAATCTTGTCAAGGACATCATACGAAGGAAGATCATCGCTGTCTTTTTGGTTTGGCCGCAATTCCTGCGATGGCTGTTTTTTGAGCACACTGTCAGGAATGAGTTTGCTTTTTTGTTTGTTCGCGCTGTTCATATATCCCGCAAGCATCATGATTTGTGATTTCCATAAATCACCAAGTGGAGCAAGCGCGCCAGTTGGTTCTCCATACATGGTAAAATAACCTGTTGCGATGTCTGTTTTATTTACTGACGCAAGAAGCAGCGCGTTATTTTTGTTTGCGAAATCCATCAGCAGCTGCGCGCGGGTTCGCGTTTGAATGTTCTGTTCGACAAAGCTGATATTCTTTTTATCATACGCAACACCAACTGCGCGTGAAGCTGAAAGCACAAGCGGATCAATATTGATTTGTTTCCATGCAATGCCCAAATTGCCGCAGATCTTTTTTGCGTCCTGAAGACTTTCTTTTGAAGTGATTTTAGAAGGTAAAACAAGACCAAAAACATTTTCTTTGCCAAGGGCATGCACTGCAAGCGCTGCGGTGACTGCGGAATCGATGCCGCCGCTGATGCCAATGACTGCTTTCGCGTGTCCTGTTTTTATAAAATACGAGCGAATCCCAAGGGTGAGCGCTTGATAGACATCCGCAGTCTGATCTTTTGCAGGCGTGAAGCTTGTTCCTGTTTTGGAAAGATCCGCGAACAAAAGATCTTCGCTGAATCTTTTCCCGCGAGCGAGAACAAGCCCTTGTTTATCTACGACAAAACTTCCCCCGTCAAAAATGAGATTTTCCTGAGCTCCTGCTGCGTTGCAATAGACAACAGGTATCTGGTGCTTTTTCGCGAGCAGAATGCCATACGGTTCCATGTTTTTTTCAACAGCGTACGAACTTGCGCTGATCCAGACAAGAAGATCAATTCCATTTACCACGAGCTGTTCAACAGCAGTTTCCTCTTCATGTTGTTTCGCGATAATAATGCCGATACGCTGAGTTCCAGTATGCATAATGGTTGCAGAAGTTCCTTCTGTGAAATATTTCCTCTGACCAATGTGAGTAACAAGATGCATTTTATTTTGGATGCCGATAATCTTTTGATCTTTCACGCACACTGCCGCGTCATACAAGGATTGATTGACTTTGTTCACAAATCCAAAGATGGCAGTGATTCCTTTGCATGCGCTGACAATTTGAATAAATTTCTGCATGTTCGCGTCCGCGAAATCAGGTCTGCTCAAAAGCCCTTTTGGAGGATAACCGGTGATAGTCAATTCAGGAAAGACAATGAGCTGCGCTCCTTGATCACGCGCTTTTTCAATGAGCGCAATAATCTTCTGGGTATTGCCGGCAATATCACCAACAAGCGTGTCAATTTGCGCAACTGCAACGTTGTAGGAGACTTTTTGACTTCCTTTTAAGGAAGGAGCTTTTTGCATTGGTTTGGAAGAAACAGGAGATGATTTTTTGGATTGCTGCTTTGATTTGTTCATTTTCTTGAATGTTCCTTTCTGAAGAATATTCTTTGCTTTTTTGACAGCCTTTTGTCTCTGCCTGACTTTTGCTTTGCTCTTTTTGCCCATCCTGCATCTGTTTAGGGAATACTCCTATATAAACATTGTAGGAGCATCTAAGAGTAATGAATTTCTTGTCCTTATTTGAGAGAAGTAAACTTTAAATAGAGTGCTTTTTTCTTTTTTTCGATGGCAATTGAATCTTATTATCCGCTAAAGAGAAGTTTGAAAAAATCACTTTTTGAATCT
>JACRKI010000071.1 GCA_016215305.1 Candidatus Woesearchaeota archaeon
GAATTACGCAGTAGTCACTTTTTATCCCGGTTTTGGTTTTTACAACGGAATTGTGCTCAAAAGCGAACTGCAATCCTCTGGAAACATTGAAGTGCACTTCGAACGAAGGGATGGTGATACACGTTATGACCGAATTTTTCTTCCAAGAAATGCGCTTACTCGTGTTAAAGATAAAAAGAAAATCGCAGAAACACTGGAAGCAATGAGCAAATACGAAATTCAAATTTAAAAAGTTATCTACTTCTTCACTTATTTTATTATTTTATATAATTTTACAGCGTTGTTAAAATCATGCCAAAAGAATTGATTGTCGGCGGTCTATATACACAAGAAGAATTCAGCGAGCTAGGTCTTACGTTCATGATGAAAACAAAGCATAGTTTCTCAGTTTACCGCGATCCAAACGTTAAACGTGATACTTTGGGAAACATGAGATACCTTGTTGGTCTGCGTACTTTTGGACCTAAGTGTACAAAACTCAGAATAGAAGGCGCATATGAAACTAAAATAAGATAATTTCAATCAAATTTATAATTCCGTAGAGCTCTATACAACCTCTCCGGATTTTCTTCCAAAAATATCCTGCTATGGAAATGCTTCTTCAAAACATTCTGCAAGAAATGCTCAACATCGCTGTTTGATTTTATCATCATTGGATATCCGAAATGAACGTCAACGCCAAGCGCTGCGAAAAAGAAGCCAATTGCAACGCATTTCTCAGCAAGCGGTGAAGGCGCTGAAACCAAGAATGGAGCATCACCCATCTTTTTTTCAAGCCTTTTTGCAACAATTCTAAAAATCTCTGCAACACGAGAATTGTTTACACAACTGCCAACATGGAAAAATCTTTTTCCATCCAACAAACCAACACGTCCAAATTCAAATGCCATGCATCCTGTGGTCAGAATAGCATAATCCTTGCTAAGTTTTTTGTACATAGAAATCCAGTCTTCAGTAACGCGCGGATTCCTGCAACCAATTACAGCAATTGTTCCCTTGATTTCTTTGCGTCTTAGTTGTTCATATAACTTATCGGCAATTCGTTCGTCAAAGCCAATCACAGCGTTTACTTTTCTATCATCAACATTGAGCGCTTTTTTTCGCTTATCTCTATTCTTAATAGCCATTTGTATTATCTTCTCAGCAACCAATTGCGCGCTTTTTCTATCTGTCACAGGCATATGAACAACACCAGAAATCTTAGAAAGCGAGTTTGTCGTTATCAAATGTGTGTGATAGCATTCAGACAAGACAACAAGCGATGGCATAACGCATTGGCTATCAATAGCCATGACTTCTATCAATCCAGTTGCAATCACGTCTTCCTGAAGAATAACATTTGCAGCCAACGGCACTCCATGGCGTGCGAGCAGGCTTGCACCGGTGCAACAAACGCCAATAACATTTACGTTCTTATGTTTCTTTGCCTCCTTCACGATTTCTTCTGCAAGCATTGGCTCATGTCCGTGCACAGCAATATTAGTTTTCTTTTCATCTATCACACCTAAATCCAGAATACCTTTACGAACTTTTGGTTTTCCGTATGTCTTGTCCTCCAGTTCTGTTGCAAGATACAAACCAAGATAACCGTCAATTATTCCAAGTTTCACAGCCATCTTTAGTAAATCTTGATAATCAGCATTCACGCCCATTGTGGTTGCATGCAGTGCCTCAGAAATGTCACGAAAATGCTCGTGTTTTATTCGAGGCATCAAGCCGAGCTGTCCCCAAAGCTTCAGAAGATATTTTGGCGCCTTTCTTTCTATATACCTGTCTGGAAATTTCGTTTTCAAGAAGTCAATCATATGTTCTGCATGACCAGTGTGCGCAGCAGCGCCAGCAGCAACAGTTCTTACAATATTTCTTGCAGAAATCACATCCGCGTTAGCGCCGCAAACCCCAACATCATTCTTGTTCATGAGCCTGCAAGGCCCCATTAAACAATTTTTGCAGCACTTGCTCTCACACCCTATCGGACACGGTTGCATTGCCAGACGTTCTTTCAACCCACGAAATTTATTGTTTTTCATTTGTATCTAGAAATAATATTTGTTGGTGTGTGTTATATAGATTTCGTGCCAGTGTGTCCGATTTTTTGGGATA
>JACRKI010000069.1 GCA_016215305.1 Candidatus Woesearchaeota archaeon
GAAAATCTTATAGATTTTCATAACCATTGTTGTTGTTATTTTTTGGAAGAGAATTTATTTTTTCAATGTCAACAGAAAAAGAAGTCAAATCATGAATTTTGCAGAGGTTTCTATCTTTTCTTGAGAAGTGGCGAAGTTAGGTTATTAACAAGGGGGATAAAAAAGAGACAAGAAAGGAAAAAATAAAAGCAAAAGACGGCGGAAAAAAGTAGGCATTAGATTTTTCAAAAAGGATTTCTACGCAGCCGACATAAATGACAGAGAACAGAAACAAAATAATCAAAATCTACTCCAGCGGAACCTGACTCCATAATTGCCAGTCATTGCTTGGAGAATACGCGCCAAAAATAAAATACGGGCTTTGCATGTTTCGCAAATACCCAAATTCAACATCCTGCCATTGACGAGATGGCGCGCCAATGGCGAATCCCATCCCAACGTTTGTTCCCAAGTGACGCCAGGATGCAGTGATTTGTCTGCCGGGGTTGATTCTGTTTTCTTCCCAACCTTCGGAAATCATCGTCCCTTTGTATCCTTTGCTTTTCAAATATTCCAATGTCCATTTGACAGGCAAATTCCCTTCGCCAATTGGCAGGTGATGATGTCCTGCGCCAAATGCGTCAACTGCGTGAATGTGTCCGATGATTCCTGACTTCTCCAATTTGACAACCTGATCTTTGTACCAGTTGTCAAATCGCTGTTTTCGTTTGTCAACTGTTTCTCCGGGAAGCGGCTGGAAGTGCGCCCACCACATTCCTAAGTGCTGCGTGTCAAAGGTTGCTTTGATGTGTTTGGAAGCGTATTGTTCTGCTTCCTTCTCATTCATGCCGCGATAATAGGGATTGACTACTTCTTTAAGATTTCCATGTTCATCTCGCTCTTCTCGGAAACTTGGAATTTTTTTCTTGGTGAGCATTTCGACCATTCTTTTTCGTGCGTCTGTGACCAGTTCAATGAGTTCATCTGGGTGCGTTCCATATCCCATTTCGGGGAATAAGTTTTCAGGAGCAACGAAGACTGGCCGCTTTGAATTTTTGTTGTGCATGGTTTCTTCCATTGCCATGACGCCAGCTTGCGCGTAACTCATGGATGTTTTTTCTTTTGCGTAGCGATGAACAGGCATGACGTGCCTGATAGTTTCAGAGTATTGTGATGCCTGTGCGTCTGCTGCTGCGGAAGTTTCATGAGTGTATTTCATCTGACGTTCAATATCAACAAGCGCGTCCTTAATTAACTCAGTAGGCAGTCGCATTTCTTTGCCTCCAAAACGGTGTGATGCGGTGCTTGCAGCATATCGCTTGACTTTTTCATCCTGTTCCATAATTCTCCAAAGCTCTTCTTTTGGAATTGATTTCTCAAGTTTTTGATAATAGGTGAGTGCTTTGCCCAACTCATTTCGCGCTTCAACATAATCATCATACATGCGTCCGTGATAGAGAGAATTTCCTCGTGCCTGAAGCATTTGTGCTTCAAGCTGTTTTCGAAAAAAAAGCTCTTCAGGACTCCATAGATTCTGTTTGCCATTGTTATCCACTCGGGGATATTTTTTATTCCAGCGATTAGAAAGGTCGACAAAATAATTCCAGTCTCGTCGTTCTGTTTTAAACTGAAGCTTCTCTGGATTCCACTCAGGGATTCTGTTGAAAAGGTCATCTTCATTCTTCTCATCAAGAAAAGTATCATCTTTGTCAATATATTCTTCAAATCCAGTCTTAGGATTATATTTTGTCTTGAATTTTGGCTCGAAAACAACTTGGCTCTTTCGAACTTCTGTGACCAGTTTTCCTGTTCGGTCATCAACCATGTACAAGACTTGTCTGCCGGGTTCTTCTTCATAGCTGAGAAATTCTTTTATTTTTTCGCCGCTGCCAACGCTGATGTCTCTGTTCCATGCAGCAGTGCTCATGTCCCGCAATGCTTCGCCAGTGTGCACGACAACTGCGCCTGCGTTGACGTCTGCCGCAAAGGTGATTGCTTTTTTGACTTCTTCCATGCTTCGATGCCGAAATTCATCGTTAAAGCCGCGCTCCTGATAATTGTAGCCGGAAAGATTGCCGACGGTGTTTGGCGGCGTATGCACGCTCGTGTAGCTAATCGAATTTGCGCGCGCTAATTCGCGAAGTGCTTGACGAGCTTCTTGGCCATATCCTTCTGCGCCGCCAGGTTCGCCGCCGCCTTGAATGGTTGCGAGTTCAATGCTGCCAACGCCGAGACGAATTGCCTGAGAAGCAGTTTGAACTAAACTGCCAAAGCGGGCGCCTTCAGTAACTGACATGCCGAGTTCTTTGACGCCGATAGTAGATGTTTGTGTTCCTTCAATGTTTGGACCTTGACTTGGATTACCTCCGTGAGAATCTCCAAGATAAGAATCTGCAACGCTTGCGTCGCTCAGTGCGTGACTGTAACTTCCCGATCCGCCGTATCCTGTGCCGAATTGCATGACTATTTTCTGGGAAAAGAGATATTTAATGGTTTCGGTAAATTTCTCGCATTCGCTCACTTCGTTCACTCATGAAGAAATTTAATGCGTCATCAAAAAAAAATTATCTTGCTCGAAGCATCAGCATATCATACAACTCTTTTCGAATCAACGGAATAATTGCATTGCGAACTGCTTCTTCATTGAGATGGTTTCTGGTAAAGCGGCAATTTGTCAGTTCATAAAACGAGCCACGCCCCTCTCCTATTTTTATTTGGTCAGTGAGTCCTGCTTCTCTCCATGCTTCACTGATATCAAGCCCTCTTTGTTCAACAAGTTGTACTACTGCGGGAGGTTGTTCAAATGCAGAGGAAATTCCCATATAATCTCTATCTCCGCCATAGCAGATGCAAACAGTCATATCCATCTTTCCTGTTTCTGCATACGGAACAGGCACAAGTCCGCTTTCGATTCCAAACGCATATGCACATCCTTCTATGGAAGAGAATGCATGTTCTGCTTCTACTTTTTATACCCGCTCAATAATCCTTCTCGTTGTTTTTCTTTCCATCTTTTAAGGTGGTGATGCACTTTTTGGATGTGCTCTTTTCCAAAGGAGATTTTTCCTGCGCCAAGAACATTGTCAAATCTGTTCTTCATCTTCAGCCAGAAAAATTCCTGAATAATCAGAAAAGTAACGGTGTTCAAAAACTGCATAATCAAATATTCTTTCCAGGTTATCATGTTGTTCTCCTCCAAATAAATTCTGCTTGAAATAGTAAGAAATATCTTGCGCTTATTTTTATAACTTGTGAAAAAATTCTCTTCATCGCGCACTTGTTGCTTTGATTCGCTTGAATTATTTTGAAATTTATTAATAATACATACCCCAATTTTTCTTAACGAAAATTATCAGGAGAAAAATTGGGTCCCCTGAGACAGGCGTTGCTAGGCGATTCAAAGCTTTTCTTAGTTCGTGTTGTTTCTTATCTGTGCCAGAGTTGTTCTTTTTTTACCTAAATCTTTATTAATCACACCATATATTTCTCTCTTATGAAAAACAAAATAATTATTTTAACAATACTCATCATCCTTTTTGGTTTCCAGATAGTTTCCGCTCTTGAAATTCAAGCGTATAAGATTACTGCAACTCCTGAAACAAGCGCGACAGCAACAGCAGTGGATAATATCATTGAGCTTACTATAAAAAATGATAATACAATTCCAGTTGCAACAGGATCATTGACGTTCGCGTTGGATGCGGAAATAGAAGCGATACGCGATTCATATGGTTCTATAGAATATGCTGAAACTGATTTGGAAGACAGTAAAAAAATCTCTTTTACGTTTACCATTCCTATTAATCCAGGAGAAAGCAGAATTCTCACTGTGCAGACAAAGACGCACAATATTGTGGAGAAAGAAGGATATTTTGAGTATCTCCTTGTTGTTGTCCCGCCGAAAGAAATCCCTTCTTTTATCCATATTCTCAAGTTGAACAAAGATGTGGTGCTCAAGAGTACCACTGCGGGAACAATCATTGTTCCGGATGCAACGATTACAGAAACAGATGAGTATACAATTATAGAATGGGATGCGTCTCTGGAAAAAGACAAGCCAACAGTGTTTCTAGTGAGATTTTCAGAAGACATTGGCATCAATTATTGGAAATGGTTTGGGATTATTGTAATCCTTATCGCCATTGGAGTTTTGGGAGGAGTGACAGGCAGTAGAGTATATCATCATAGAAAGCAGAAAAAAGCATTGAAAGCAACAAATATTTTGAATGAACGGGAAAAGGCGGTTTTAAATATTATTATCAAAAATCCAGATATTCGGCAGTATGAAGTTGTCAAACAATTAGGATATACAAAATCAAATATGAGCAAGATTATGAAACGATTGGAGTTCAGAGGTCTTATTCAAGTGAAGAAAGAGGGCAAAGTGCGGATATTGAATGTGGGAGAAACGTTAAAAAAGCAGCTCTAATTGCATAGTTTCCAAGGTTTCCATAAAAATAGTAATATGGTTTCCAGCTACCTATGTTGCAGTGCGTATGATAGATGCATTGCAACTGCATGCAAACCTGAGCACACACACCCGCCCAGTTTGCATGCAATAATGCATTTTTGTGCATTATTGTGCGTGACAATCGTAAAAAACATAAACCAGCGATGGAGGGGAATGAGATGAAAAAGCTATTTTCTTTAATAATGTTGTTTGTTCTAGTATTCTCTGCAGTGCCATTTGCGCTTGCAGATGAAACAGAACCAGCAGTGCCAGTAGAACCAGCAGTGCCAGTAGAACCAGCAGTACCAGTAGAACCAGCAGTACCAGTAGAACCAGCAGTGCCAGTAGAACCAGCAGTACCAGTAGAACCAGCAGTGCCAGTAGAACCAGCAGTGCCAGTAGAACCAGCAGTGCCTGCGTCTGAAGACTTGAGCGCAGAAGAAGTGGCGCAATTGGGTTTAGAAAATGTGACTGATGCAGAAGCAGCAGTAACAGACGCAGAGAAAGAAGCAAAGTATAATAGGGCATTTTATTTCATCACAGAAAAGATTTTGACTGCAGAAGGGGTTATTGCGTACCTTAATGAAAACTTCGCTGATGTGGATACAAGCAGTATTGAAGGATACAAAGCACAGCTTGAAGAAATTCGCGATGGACTTACCAATGAAAGTGACTTCAAAGCAGTTCATGATGAAGTTGTAGGAATCATTCATGACGCGAAAAAAAATGCAGATGCGATCTTGAAGGAAAATGATATTTCCAAAGATGAAATAATGCAGGCAGTTCATGACTATAAAGAAGAAAGCACAGAAGATGATGACGCGAAAGAAGCATGGGGAGAAGCGCGAAAGGGCTATGTTCATGCGAAAGAGACAGTTGTTCTTGCGCGAATGCATAATTTCCAGAAAGTCGCGGAACATTATGGTCAGAATGTAGAAGATCTCGATGCACAAATTGCACAGCTTCAGGCACTTGCAGACCAGATTTCTGCAGCAGCAGGAGATTTTGACAAGGCACAGATTGATGCGCTTGTCGAACAGGCAAAAGATGTTGCGCAGAGTGCAAAAGAAATGGCAAAAAATATCCGCAATGATGTGAAAGAAGCGCATAAAGAGCAAGTGGATGCTGCAAAAGAAGAAAAAAAGCAGGAACATGACGATGCGAAGGATGCGCGGGAAGCTGCAAAACAGCAAGGAGAAGATGTAGTTGATGCTGCAAAGCAAGAAGCAGATGACGCGCGTGATGCAGTGCATGATGCGCGTGTCAAGATTAAAGAAGCAAAAGAAGTACATGGGTCTGCACGATGGAGTGCTTCTCTTGAACCAGAACCGCAGCAAAATGATACTGAAGAAGAGCAATCAGAAGATGGAAATGAGAGTGGCAGCGAAGAAGAAAGTGAATAAAAAAGGAAGGTGAATAAAATGAAATCATACGTACTCGCACTAGTTTTAATTATCATCTTGTTTGTTGCAGGATGTGGACAGAAAGGAATCCAGCAGGAAACTGCGCAGCAGACAGCGCAGGAAACCGCATCTCCAATATTGGATAATGCGACGAATGTGGAAGCCGTGCAAGAAAACCTGTCTCCAGCTGATAGTACAGAAGATGATTATGGAGATATTATTTAATTTTTTTATTTTATTTTCAAGGAAAATACTTTTTATTATCCTGCACTCGTTCTCCAAGCAATTCTTTGGTTAATCGGTATGTCGCGTCAGCAAGTTCTTTGACTTCCTCAGGAATCTCTTTATATTGTCGGAGAACCTCAACAACTTCTTTTCGAATGTCTTGAAGGACAGTAGTTCGCGCGTAATCAACAGCAACGTCTTCTTCTTGGTAGGAGTCGCGAAGCTGTTGGAGTTGATTGTATAATCCAACAACAGGGTGGGTTGCAGGCAGTCGTGAGGAAGAAACAGTTCCTTCAAGAGAATTCTTTTTTTCTTCTTGCAGGTATTTACTCAATTCCTCGCGCTGGTGTTCCAGTTTTTGTTTTTCTTCAAAATCGCGGAGTCTTTTTTTGTCATCGTCTATAGAGTGTTGAATCATGTCATGCCGTTGTTTTTCAAGGAGTTCTTGGTTTTTTTTGAGAAAACTTTCTCGTTCCTGCAGTTCTTTCTTTGTTTGTTCCGCAAGTTTCTCCAGATGTTTCACTCGTTCAGCAGGAGTCATTTTTGCGAGTGCATCCGCAAGATTCTGAGTATCTTGTTCCATAATTAGAGGTAATAGTTGTACTATATTTAAAATTTCATGTAAAGAACTTAGAAAATATTAAAATAGTATCTAAATTCCTAAGAAACAAAACTCTACCAATGCACCATCCCATTTTTCTTCTTAAACTCTTTGTAAACCTGATAGCATCCATCGCTCGCAACTTTTCCTGCTGTTTCTTTCTCGTTATCTTCTACTTGTTCGCTCATGTGATGCACATGGCCTTTCTCCTTGCTTCCAATTCCAAAACTCAGGGGTTTCAAAACCTCGCCAAATCCTTTCGCGACAGCAATAAATGGTTCCGCGAGTCCGCTTGGTTTTTCCTGTCCTTTTGCGTGTCCATCTTTCTCTCCATGCGCTTCTCCTTTCTTTTCCGGACCGGCTGCGAATGTCTCTTGAGAGCCGGCTTCATTCAAGTATCTCTGAAGTTCATCCCCCAGCGCTTCAAGCGCGGCTTTGACACTGCCGTCGACTATCGAGAGAAGTTCAAGATCTTCTTCTTGTTTCATGTCCATGTATTTCTTAATCTTTTTGTCATCCCATGCGTATGCGCGAAGCGTGAGAGCTGTCTTTCCCACATGCAGCGGACCTCTATTATATTCCTGATTGTACGCCATTTGGGGTGTGGAACGATAGGAAAAATGAAGGATAATGACTGCGGAGTATTTCTCATTGGTAAGAAGCTGTCTTCCGTAACGGAAATTGGTTGGCAATTTTTTTGCGAGAATTTCAATTTCAACAAGTGAGCCTTCAAACGCGGAAATAAGATCAGGAGAATTTGTCTGGTTCATGAGTTGAAGTCGTCGGATGTTTCGCAAGTAGGGCTTGACCCAGTGCATGTACATGCGGATGATGTCAAAATGCTGACGGAGATATTTGATGGTAAATATGCGTCTGTTCTTGATTTCATCATGGGTTGTGATTTTCCATTGCAAATACGTTCGAATCTTTCGTGAAAGAACCTCCTTCACTTTTCGGTTGAAATCAAGTTTTGCAACCATCGCGTCAACTTCGTCTATCTTCATTGGATGAACGCTGAAAAACAAATCAGGAAGCGTGGTAAATTGCAATTCTCGCGCCATGCCGTAAACAGACGCGGGATTTTTTGATCCTTGCTCGACGAGATCAATCCAGATTCCCTTCAACGTAATTTCCGCGCTTTCGCGAGTTTTGCTTTTAGCATCCATACTATCTTCATAATATCCTAATCGCTCGTCGAGAATGCGGATTTCACGAACCAGTTGGAAGAGTTCTTTGACCATTTTGCCGATGGTCGCGAGAAATTGAGAAACCTTGTCTTGCTGCAGACCGAGGCGTTGTTGCGCGCTTCCGAAGAATGCGGAGTGTTCAGACGCGCTGAACATGTCGGTAATTTTGAGAATATCGTGATATGCTTCGTGGGTGCGCAGGAATTCAACTGTCCAGAAGTAATTTTCTTCGATGGATTGGTTGAAGACTTGATGAACAACGCGGTAGTTGAGTTTTGGTTCTGGAAATCCTGTTTTGATGTAAATGGTGTTTCCTTTAAAGTCCATGCCGCCTTCTATCTCTTCTTCGCCTTTGATTTTTCCTGTCTTTTTGTCTTTTTCAGCAAAACCATATTTGACAAGAAGTTCTGGAGACGTTCCCAATCTGCCACCTCATCTCAATTTTTGAAAAAAGAAGTATATAAAACTTATGGATTGAAAAAATCACCTGCTGTATCTCAGAAAGTGATTTTTTCAAAATTCTCTATACAAAACAAACGTATACCCAACAACGCTGATCAAATAAGAATTCGTCTCAGAAGCGAGAAATCTGCCAATGTCTTTTTTAGTCATCTCTGTTTCATCCATAAAGTTATTCAACGCTTTGATTTTGACAAGATGATGTGTTTTGAGTTGGCTACGGATTTCTTCCAGAATAGCGTTGTTGAGTCCGCTTTTGCCGATCCGAACCAGAGGAGAAATTGCGTGCGCTTGCCGTCTCAAGTCGAGAAGCACAGCAGAGCTGAGTTCTGGCAACGCTTTATTGCTGCTTGTCTCTTGAAGATTGTCCATACTTTCATGTTTCAGTGGATTGTTTATATAAGTTTGCTAGATTTTTTCATCACCATGCAATCGCAAGATTTATATCTATAAAACCCCAAAAAAACACAAAACAGGGGAAAAGAGGGAAATGGAAAATCTGATTTTGCAATTAAGCATGGTCATTTTGATTGCAATAGTGTTTGGAGCGATCATGCGGCTCCTCAAACAGCCGTTGTTAATTGGCTACATTTTGACAGGAATTGTGGCAAGTCCATCGCTTTTGAATCTTGTTTCCTCAACAGATTCTATTACTGTTCTGAGTCAGATTGGGATAGCGTTTCTTTTGTTTATGGTCGGATTAACGATTAATCCACGAGTAATCAAAGAAGTAGGAAGAGTTTCTGTGATCTCTGCAGTTGGACAAGTACTGTTCACGGCGATAATTTGTTATTTTCTTGCAAAGTTCTTGGGATTTTCCACAATCGCTGCAGAATATATTGCAGTGGCAACAACATTTAGCAGTACCATTATCATCATGAAATTATTGTCGGATAAGGGAGATCTCGATAAGCTCTATGGAAGAATTGCGATTGGTTTCCTTATTGTCCAAGATTTGATTGCGGTCTTTGTGCTGATGCTGATTTCGTCTACTGCAAATACATTCACAACAACGATGAGTCTTCCCGCACAAATTGCAAGAACACTTTTTGTTGGTGTTGGTGTTTTATTTCTCCTTTTCTTGATTGGAATGTATGTTCTTCCAAAAATTCTGGACAGAGTCGCGAAATCGCAGGAATTTCTTTTATTATTTTCAGTTGGTTGGTGCTTGCTCCTTGCAGCGCTTTTTTGGGCAATGAATTTCTCTCTCGAAATTGGGGCGCTGCTTGCGGGAATAACGCTTTCTTTGTCTCCATACCGCTATGAAATAAGTTCCAAGATGAAGCCGCTTCGTGATTTTTTCATTGTCATTTTTTTCATTATTTTGGGCGCGCAGTTAAGTTTTGGCAATATGCAGCACAGTTTTTCCTCAATACTTATCTTCTCGTTGTTCATTCTCATTGGCAATCCGTTGATTCTTATGATTATCATGGGATTTTTGGGATATACAAAACGAACGAGTTTTGAAGTCGGCTTGACAGTTGCGCAAGTCAGCGAATTTTCGTTTATTATGATTGCGTTAGGGGTAAAGGTCGGTCATCTCACGCAGGATATTCTCGCCTTCATGACAATAGTTGGTTTGATTACCATTGCAGGTTCCACGTATTTGATTATGTACTCAGAAAAATGGTATGCGCTTTGTGAACCTTGGCTTGGAATATTTGAGAGAAAAGGAAAAAAACAAGACGCGAAGAAAGTCTCTCATGCACAGAAATATGACATTCTGCTTTTTGGATATAACCGGATGGGATATGATCTGCTGGAGTCATTCAAAAAGCTCAAAAAGAAATTTCTGATTGTGGATTATGATCCGGAAATAGTGCTGAAATTAACAAAAGCAGGGTATGACTGCAAGTATGGCGACGCAAGCGACGTTGAATTGTTGGAAGAGCTCAGCATCAGCAAAGCGAAAATGATTATTTCCACAATTCCAGATACCAACATCAATGCGCTGCTCATCAAAAAAACAAGAGAGAAAAACAGTCATTCTATTTGCATTGTGATTTCGCATTATGTCGATGAGGCAATGCATCTGTACAAAGCAGGAGCGACCTATGTCGTGATGCCGCATTTTATTGGCGGCGGCCATACCTCCACAATGATTAAGAGGTATGGATTGAATGTGAATAAATTCTTGAAAGAACGCGCGTCTCATTTGAAAAATCTGCAGGAAAGAAAGAGACAGAAGAATGTGAAAAAGTTGAAAGAGTTGTATCACAAAATGAGGAAGAAGTTGGGGAGAAGATAAGATTATTTCCCTTTCTTTCCATGTTTCGCGAAAGTTTCAGAAATCACGAGTTGAATCTTCTTGAGCATATCGCTTGCGACAAGTCCTGCGCCAATTTCTCCTCGGATAATATCACCGCAAAGCCCGTTCACGTATGCCGCGGCAATTGCGCTGTTCCAAGGATCTTTTGTCTGCGCGTAAAAGCCAACTGCGAGTCCGGCGAGAACATCTCCTGTGCCGCCGACAGTCATTGCAGGATTGCCTGTTCGATTATACTTCATTTTTCCTTTTGCGTAAATAACATCTACGTTTCCTTTTTCAATGATGACGTTGTCTGCGATATGTTTCTGCAGTTGTAATTTCCTGATATGCGTATTTTCAAGAAGCATTTGAAATTCACGTTTGTGCGGCGTGAGAATTGCGTGTTTCACATCTTTGAGGCTAATTGCCTTGATTGCGTCTGCGTCGACAACGATTGGTTTGTTCATTTCGCTGAGTTTACGGATGACTTCCACGCAAAATTGGTGAGAGCGTCGCCCGATTCCATTCCCTATGAGGATAGCGTCAAATTCCTTTGCGAATTTGACAACAGAAGTGACTTGTTTTTTGTCAAAATATAAGCAGTCATATTTTTTTGTAATTAAATCAGGCGCAAGCGTGTTCAAAGCCCAGGCGACTTTTGCAGGAGCAGCGACAGTGACAATGTCTGTGCCGCTGCGGAGTGCGGCAATGCCTGCGAGTGCGACTGCGCCGACGTAATCCTGGCTTCCGCCGATAAGGAGAACTCGTCCAAAATCTCCTTTGTGCGATTCTGGCAGGCGTGGAGGAAGTTTTAATTTCTGCACATCTTCCTTAGTGACATACTTCATAGTACGTCCTTTTTGGAAAAAACAACTATAATAAGCTTTTGGTTCTTCTTAGGAGAGCCGCATATAACGTGCTTCCGCAGAACCGCGATCTCGAGAGAAAGAAGAAACAGCTTGTCTTAGTTCCTGAGAACTATAATTCATGCAAATTCTTCGAAACATTGAATTTTGTTGTTCAATGAGACGTGTAACAGTATCATTCTCTCGTGAATCAATGGGATATGGAACAAAAAGAAGCAGTGCAGGAGGTCGTGCATAGAGTGCTTGTGCTGTCGCGAGCGCAAAAGGAACCCTGTTCATAAATCCACGCGCGTGATCTGCTTTTACTTCTGCGAGAATGGGAGTGTCATTATATGTCCCGGCAAGATCATATTCAATAATCTCTTTCTCCTGTTCTGAAACAAGAAGTGTTCTCCCTTTTTTTTGAAAAGTATAGCCGTTGACACTGCGTGGATTATGGCGAAAAGAGAATCCAGGGCATGATTGAAGCCAGAGTTCCACATATTTTTCCGCGATTGCCCCGCGAAGATGAGTACTATCTCTTCTGGGCTGAAGATGTTCTGGAAAAGAAATACTGGAGAAAGTGGGTCTGCATGCTTCAAGCGCGGAAATAAAGCTATCAAGAGATGAGTTTTCATGAATGTTTCGTACCATGAGAGAGAGAATGAAAGAACTCATTATAAATTTTAGCTATATTCTTATTATCTTGCAATTCCCACTCGGCAAAACGCGAATAAATTCATCAGGAGTTCCTGCTTTCAGCAATGCGCGAAGTTGTTTTGCGAGATCACTGGGTTTTTGATCGCCTTGAGTAATTTCAATAATTTTCTCGCTATGTGCTTGAACAGCCAAATACGGACCGCCGATAATTCGTCCTTCGCGATCAACGCCAACAGCGAATCGCATGTCATGTTCGATATAGTGCATTTTGCCGTTGATGACAAACGCGCCGCGGGTAATATATTCGCCGTGTTTTGTAGTTTTAGTGACTTGTTCAGGAGTGACCCAACCGGCTTTTGCGTTGTCAAATCCGAGTTTCCATGCGCGGCTGTAGATTGCGGTTGCCGCGGCAGCCTCTATTCGTGTTCTCTCGCCGATTTCTTTGCCCTCGCTTTTGACCACAAAGAATGGGCTTCCCTGCAAATCCGTGTGAAAAATAATGTCTTTTGGATCTGTGTGTTTTTTGATGATGAGTTCGTTGGTGATTGCGTCTCTTCCCCCGAGAATAAGAAATCCTTCAGAGGAGAAGAACCAGTGGAATTTTTCATACCACTGTTTTTTTGATTGCCGCAGGATGAGTTGTTCACGTTCGACTTGTTTCTTTTCAGTTTCTTTTTGTTGTTTCTGTTGATTGAGCAGTTCAGCGGCAAGTTTTTGTCTGCTGATTTCGATTGCCTTTTTTGCGCCCTCCATTTTCTTTTTTGCTTTTTTTGCCTTTTCGTAATAGAGAGCGGCGTTTTCAGGAACGGATTTGGTGAAGTTGAGGGAAATTTGCATTGCTTTATTTCGTATTTTGTCCTTTAAATAATTACTTCTTTTGATTGAGTGAGATGGAAAAAGAATCATGAAACAATGAAAAGCAGCGAGGTCAGGCATGCGGAGCCGTTAAGGCGACGCGTGCCTGAAGTGTGCGTCGTTCAGACGCACATAATTTTCATTAAGAATTCTAAAAGTATACAAAAAATTAAAAGAATCTCTTCGTAAAAACACAAAGAATTAATAACAACAAAAGAAAACAATCAATCCATGACCAAAGACTTCAAAAGAAAACTCAAAGAACAGATCATTGGCAGAATCAATTATCTCTTTTCACAGGCAGAAGAGCAAAGAAATAATCCAGATTTGGGAAAACGATATGTTCTGTTAGCAAGAAAGCTTTCTTCAAAAGCGAAAGTGCGAATTCCAAGAGAATTAAAAAGAAAATTCTGCAAGCACTGCAATGCGTATTTTATTGCGGGAGCAAATTACAGAGTGAGAACAACAGGAAAAA
>JACRKI010000074.1 GCA_016215305.1 Candidatus Woesearchaeota archaeon
GTACTGATTTCCAGGAAGACCAGTTCCAGTGCTTGGAGATCCACCTCTTCCTCCATGACCGCCACCGCCGCCTGCATTAGTATTGAGTCCTGTCCCAGCCCCTTCTCCTGAACCATTCAAGAATCCTGTTCCTGTTCCGTTAATTTCTCCGCCGTTCTGGATGGTCAGATTTCCTACAGTGATGTACACGGTGAGATTGTCAATACTGCTGTTGACGTATAATCTTCCGCCGTCGGAGATGTTGATGTATTCACAAGTGATGTTTGCAGTCGTGTTGATGGTTTGTGTATTGCTAATATCCCACCATCCATTTGTTGTATCTCCAGGACAATTTGCGAATACTGCGTTTGCAGAAGGAGATATCAGGAAAAACAACAGGACAAGTCCGAAGATGAGCAGGAATATTTTTCCTGCTGTCTTTTCTCTTGTTTTTCCGCCGAAGGTTTTTGTTTTCATTTGTTCTCGCCTCCTCCGGCTGACCGGACAGTAATTCTGTTCTCTCGTGCTTTTTTTCTAATTTCAGTATCTGAAAGATTTTTGAGAAGCGTTTGAAGTTCATTGTTTATTTCTTTTTCAAATTCTTTCTCAAATTCTTTTTCCAAACGTTTTTCGATATGGTTTTCTAGAAGAGCCGCAAAATTATTTTCCAAAATGTCTGGCAATTGTACATTTTTTGACTGCGAAGAAGATTGAACCCAAATATGCCGCCCTGCAATTTCAAGCCGATCAATTTTTTTGCGAAACAATAGCTCTATGCAATAATGCTGAATGGTATGCCAAGCAAATCCTAATTTTGAAGAGAGCTGCAGCGTGGAAAGCGGAGAGTTCTCTCTCTGAATACAGACCAGGATTTGTTCCTGGACTACCCGCCCTTTTCGAGTAATTCCAACACCCCTTTTGAAAAAAGTTAGAAGAAAGCATATCACCTCTTTCCCCGAACTCCACCCCAAAGAGTTTTCTTGTGTTATTCCTATTTAAACATTTTGAATTTTGACAAGTATTCGCAGTTTTTGAAAGCATTTTAGAGTAGCAAATTTACTCTTTTCTTCCCAAACATTTAAAATCATCAAAGAAAAAACACACGCACTAAGAAAAGTTAAATACGCGCACCAGCAACGCTTTGGCAAGACCAATAATTATTATTTTGTGTGTAAAAGCAAGCGAAATAGTTCGATAAAGTATTTATATAACTTTAATGAAGAAAATGTAAAAAGAAAAATTTATGAGAAGCGTTGAAAAAAAACAGAGGGAAAATCATGAAAGAAGAACAACCAAAACAAGGAAGAGCGATGCTTTTGACATTAGTGCTCGCAGTTGGATTGATACTGGTCAGCAGTTTGTTTGCGCTGAATAGCAATAAAATAACAACAAGTTCAATACAACAACAAACAGTGACAGTCAGCGAGACAGTGGAAAAAGAAGCGATGCCGGATAAAGCAGAAGTGTATGTTGAAATCCAGACAGACGCGGATACTGCGCAGGATGCAAAAAATAAAAACGCAGAAATAAGTACTGCGGTCCTTGCTGCATTGAAAGCTTCTGGAATTTCTGATGACAACATAGAAACCTCCTCGTATTATCTCAATGAAAAGACAAAATGGGATGACAAGAATCAAGTGTATCTCAATGTTGGCTATACGCTGACAAATATTGTGAAAGTCACCACAGAAGAGGTGAATAGCGCTGGAAGTATTATTGACACTGCGGTCAACGCAGGCGCAACAGGCATCAATAATGTCGATTTCACGTTGACGCATGACAAAGAAATGAAGATCAAAGAGCAGGCATTGGCAGAAGCTGCTGCAAAAGCGAAAGACAAGGCAAAGGTTCTTGCTGATGCGGTTGATACAAGCCTTGGAGATCTTGTTACCATGACTGAATCGAGTTATTCTAATTGGCCAAGACCGTGGCTGTATGGACAGGAAATGAAAGCAGTAGAGATGGTATCCTCTGCAGAAACTTCTGTTTCTCCGCAGCAGCTTACTGTTTCCGCAACAGTGACGCTCACCTATGAAATTGAAGAGTGATTTTGTTTTTCTTTTTTTGTTTCTTATTTCCTTTTTAATTTCTTAATTTGTTTTTGATTTTTTGAATAACTTTTGGTCTTTTTTAGTTAACTTATGTTGCCTAATATTATTTCTTAATAAAACAAAAAAATTATTCAATATGACAATGCTCAGAAAAATGCTTCGCATTGCCATATTGTTTTGCGTCTCTACTCTTGAATCAATGCTCTTCCCTCAACGGTCAGAGCATCGATTGAGGAACACGCCTGTGCTGAGAATCTCTGCGAGGCACAGGCGTGTTCGTGCTCCGTTCAGGAGCACATAATAAGAGTTTTCTTGATAAGATATTTCTATCAACAAAATAACATAGACCCAAACTCAACTAAAACTATATATAGAACCATTTCCTAAACAAATTCATGGATGCAGAAGTATTGGGCAAACTCCACGGCTATATTCAGTGGGCGGCAGAAGTGCAGTGGAATCGAAGAGAGCATGATGTCCACAAGCGGGAAGTGCTTGCGCTCTTAAATCAGCATAGAACTGCGGGATTTGTTGGAAACGCGATGACAGTGGAAGAGCTCCGGCATCTGGTGCATGGAAACCAGCTTCCGCTGCATGAAAGCAAAAAACAAGTATATCTTGATATCAAAGATACCATTGCGAATATGCTTCCTTTATTTCGTAATATGCATGTCGAACTTTTCCTCAACGATATTCATTTTTCCATGACACGTGTGCATGAAAATACGCTGGGCATTCACGACGCGTTGCAGCGGCAGGAAAAGCTTATTGGCGCGCTCAATCCGCAGACCTTTGAAGAACTCCTCCCGCATATTTTGTATCTTTACGGCAAAGAAGTACAGCTGCAGCAGCAGAATGAAACACATGTCGCAGACATCCACCGGAAGACCGTGCGGGTGATGCGGCACCTCAATAGAAATTATTTTCAGACGTTGAAGAAAGTGAGTGGAGATCAGAAATTCAAAGAAGACCATCATGATCTTTTTGTTGCTTCATATATGCTTTCTTTGTGTTCAAGAACAATGGCGCAGGAGTATGGACTTCCAAGCCATGATCTTGCGGCGGTGGAAAACTCGTTTATTGGAAATATTGCGCCATTCAGGAGCACATAAATATCCTCATTTGGAGATTATCCAACATAGTTCAGATCAAAATAAACATTTAGGACGCCTCATTGTCCTGTAAAATCACTTTCTCCGTCGGAAAATCAGAAACATTTATATATCTCTTCTACTCGGAAAAGTGATAAGAATTGAAAACCAATTCAGAAAGTTAGTTGAGGTGGTCAAAATAGCAGCAAAAAAAGTAGCAAAAGTAGGCGTTAAGAAAGAAAAAGGATACCTTTATTTTATTGACAAAAAAGGTAACGTTGCACGGGCAAAAATGTCTCGCGGCAAAAACAAAAAAGGAAAAGCAAAACAAGATGTTGTTGCAAAATGCGGTGTCAAGAAGGAAAAAGGATACTTGTACTTTATTGACAAAGACGGAGATGTCTCACGCGCAGCAATGGCACGAAGATAAGCTTTCTTTACTTTTATTTTTCTTTTTTAATTTTTATTTTTCTGAATGTATTTTATTGTGATTTGTAAGAAGTCTCAGGTAAATTGTCTATATATTTTTTGATTACATTTATGAAATCTCCGCCATACTTCTCATATTTATTTTCACTACTTCCTTTTATATTTACAAACTCCTCTTTAGTAATAGGCTTAGATTTGGTCATCTCTCTTAAAGTTGAATCATGAAAAATTACATAAGCAGGTATGTTTTCAACACCAGCAATTCTTTGCCTTACCATTCTCAACTCTATAAACAATCCTTCATCTATTGGTTTGTTGTCTTTCTCATCCTGTGATCCAACTTCTCTCTTTGTATACTGATCTATAAAACTAAGTTTTTTGAGAGCTATGTCCATTGCATCGTCTAATGCTTCTTTTAGCTCTTCTTTCTTCTCAGAGTTAATTTTAATAGAACCAATATACCACCTTCTTTTTAATGATTGCTTGATCTCTACAGAATATTTACTTGATTTTATGATTTCAGATTCCATATAATAGGTTAATGTTATAACAGTTAATAACTTTTCTATTTTTAACGAATATGTTAGTTTCAATTAGCAGCGGTTACGAAAATTATATTAAGAATATTACAATACTCATGTTATGGAACATTGCAGGCGTTGTGGCATAGGTATAAGCTCAGAATATCTTTTTTGTTACAATTGCAATAGAAATTCAAAAACATACAAAGATGGAGAGGGTTATGTTCGGTTTAAAGACACAAATAAACCTCTTCATAGATATGTTGCTGAAAAAAAACTTGGGAGAGAATTGGAACCCCAAGAAGTAGTGCATCATAAGAACCGAAATAAATCAGACAATAAGATGGATAACTTGTGGGTATTCAAAAATCAA
>JACRKI010000073.1 GCA_016215305.1 Candidatus Woesearchaeota archaeon
AAACTGATGAAAGACCTTTTGAAAGATAAAAAGATCAGCAAAAAGTCATATAAAATGCTTTATAGAAAAACAAAAGGAGGATTTTTCAGAAGCAGGGCGCACCTGCGTGCCTATGTTGAAAGAGAGCTCAAGAGGATTGAGAAATAAAGGTGGACACGATGCAGAGAAAATTTTTAAGAAGAATTAAAAAAAGAACAAATTACAAGGAAAGAACAGCTTTGTTAAAATCAAGGCAGCTCCGGTTTGTCATTCGACCATCCCTGAATAATATACACATCCAAATTGTTAAATTCGATAAAAACGGAGACGAGACTGTCGTGGAAGGAATTTCCAAGAATTTGAAAAAAGTTGGTTGGAAAGGACACTGTGGAAATGTCAGTGCATCATACTTAACTGGACTAATGGTTGGTCACAAAGCCGTTAAACTTGGTGTAAAGGAAGCAATACTTGACATTGGTTTGAAAAGATCAACGAAACAAAATGTTTTGTATGCTGCATGCAAGGGTGCTATTGATGCAGGATTGAATATTCCTGTTGGAGAAAATATTTTGCCTAGCAATGAAAGAATTTCCGGGAAGCACATTGAAGATTATGCCAAGAACCTGAAGATGAATGATACAAGATACAAAAGACAGTTTTCAGCCTATTTGAAAAATGGGCTTGATCCAGAAAAAATTTCAGAGCACTTTGAGCATATCAAGAAAACATTAATTCAGATGCGATAGTTTATATATACGAATACCACTGGTTTGCAACCAGTCGGTTGCAGATTCATGGTTAGCATAGCTAACCTGAATCTCTTGGATAACTTCGTTATCCGAAGAGATAATATGAGTGGTATTCGGGATGTAAACAAACTCCAGATAATACCACTCGTACTATCTTGGGAGCCACCAGTCTTTGATTGGTGGAGATATGGAGTTTGTTTCACATTTAGTGAAAACTGCTTCGCAGTTTTCACATTTTAGTAAAAATCCTTTCAGGATTTTCCTATCATAAATATCATGAATTAGGTTGATAAAAATGAATGATTGGAAACCAAGAACAGAACTGGGAAAAAAGGTTTTTTCAGGAGAGATAACTAGTCTAGATGAGGTATTTGAGAGAGGAATGACTATAAAAGAACCTGAGATAGTCGATAGGCTCTTGCCAAATCTGGCAAAGGAGATAATATTCATGGGAGGTTCTCCTGGCAAGGGCGGCGGAGTAAGAAGAACAAGCACGCGCAGGACAGCGAGAATGCATAGGTCTGGCAGAAGATATAGAATATCTGCATGTGTAGTTGTTGGAAGCCCTGGGTTTCTGGGTATGGGAAAGGCAACAGGAACAGAGCATTCAGTTGCCATAGAAAAAGCATTGCAAGCAGCCAAGCTAAATATAATTCCTATAAAAAGAGGGTGCGGTTCATGGGAATGTGGCTGTGGTGGAAATCACTCCATACCAATAAAAATTTCCGGCAAATCGTGCGCGATTACAGTAGAACTGTATCCAGCTCCAAAAGGACTGGGTCTTTGCATTGGCGGAGAAATGAGAAAGCTGCTCCAGATTGCTGGCATTGAAGATATCTGGTCAAAGGTTTTTGGTGATACAAGAACAAGATTAAATTATGCTATTGCAATATTCAATGCCTTTAAAAACCTAAATAAAATAAAAATAGATTTCAAAAAATCTGAAGCTAAGACAAAAGAAGAAAAGTGGGTTTCTGAGAAGAAATTGAAAGATGTTCTGGAGGAAGAAATTAAAAAAGATGATGATGTTTCTGAGTTGTTAGAAGAGCTTGATGATACTGATGAAATAGCTTTAACAGACAAGTTGGGGAAAAAAGAGGTTGAGTGATATGTTGGCAGTTATTAGAATTCGTGGAAGAGTCGGTGTTGATGTTAGAATTAAAAAGGCTTTGAACATGATGGGGCTGACTAAATTATATTCCTTGTGCTTGCTTGATGAGAAACAAAAAAGAATGATGAATAATGTTGTAGACTATGTTGCCTGGGGAGAAACCAATGAGAGCGTTTTGCATGAATTGAAAAAACGAATGGGTGATAAAAAGATTCTTCATCTCTCTCCTCCAAAAGGTGGATTCAAGGGAATAAAACTAGTTTATCCAAAAGGCGATTTGGGTTACCGTGGAGAAAAAATAAATGATTTGATAAAGAGGATGATCAAGTGAGCCGTGTGAGCAAGAAATCTTCGATTTCGCCAGCGAACTAGGCGAACGCGATAGAAATAAAAATAGTAAAACTTGCTTCACAAGTTTCATATATTATGGTGAATAAAATGGTTGTAAGATTCAGAAAAAAAATTACAAGACAGCGCGGAAAGCGGTGGCATGGCTATGGTTCAAAGAAAAAACATCGTGGAAAAGGAAGCCACGGCGGAAAGGGATTTGCCGGGTTTCATAAGCACAAGTGGAGCTATACTGTGAAATATGCGCCAAATCATTACGGCTCCAAGGGA
>JACRKI010000075.1 GCA_016215305.1 Candidatus Woesearchaeota archaeon
TACTAAGTTTTTCCTTGTTAATAACTATGTCTGCGAAGTATTTCTTTTCCATGAGAGTATTGATGTACGTATAGATATATAAAACTTGTTCTGTTTCTCCTCTCTGTCGTTAGAGAAACAAAAACACACGAACAAGGAAAAACAATATACGAACCAGCATCGCAAACACACGAACAAAGAAAAACAACACACGCACCAGCAACGCTGAGGTATCTTCATATAATTATTTATCAGAAAAATCAAAAAATAAATACTTTGGAAAAAACAATTGAGAATGATACAGTTTTTTCCATAGTACTATGAAAAAGACCATTAGAACTTTGATTGTCTTTTTCAGAGTAAAAATGACATGCCATCGCCAAAGCTTCTTTCGGTTCGTGTAAGAAATTGGTATCATAAGAGCAATCAATGTGCGAGAAATGGTAAAGCAATCTTTTTCACAACCACCAAGTTTCACTTTCTCTTTTTCTTCTCGTGACACAAATCGCAAAGTATATATAGGGATAATTGCAGAAAAAAGAAATATTTATTGTATTATGATTGCATTATTCAAATTAAAATCCTTCATGAGCATCGCCATACACGAATAGGGTGAGTGTACCTGGCATTTGCGAATGCAAGGATTTTATAGAAAAGAGGGTTGCATATGGAAAAAAAGAGGTTGCTGCAGGGAGTTCTCATTACAATATTGATATTATTGCTCGCGCCAATCGCGTCAGCGAAAATTACCATTCTCAATAATTTCAAAGATATGTATAACCTCGGAGAAACAATCACTGTCGAAGGCTATTTGGTTGCCGCGACAACAGCGGATGCGCCATTCACCTTAGAACTGCAATGTCCTAGTTATACAAAAGACAATACAGTCAATCTGAAAATCAATAAAGGGCAAAAGGTAACATTTTCAACGTTAGGTATTGCGAATTTTGTCTTGCCAGGCGATAAAGAAGGAAGATGCGACATTGAAGCGACGTTCAATGGAGAATCAGCAAATTCAGATTCATTTACTGTTCTCAACGATCTCTTGGGATCATTTGACATCGGGCAGGATAAATATCAGTTAGGAGATACGTTAACATTATCCGGAATTGCATTCAAGCTTGATGGTTCAGACGTTTCTGGTACTGCAATAATCTACTTAAAAAAAGCAGGCGGCTATGCAGTGCAGTTGGATACTGCAGCACTCACCAATGGACAGCTTACGTATTCCAAACAATTGTCAAATCTTGAGTACGGGACATATTCTATCGACGTCAAAGTCGCGGATGACGCGGGCAACAGCCAGTATTTTGAAAGCGTTGATTCATTTACTATCCACACTGATTTGACAGTGCGTGCGTCTGCTGCGAAATATAGTTATGAGCCAGGAGAAGAGGTTGCGATTCATGGGGAAATAGATGGAGCAGCGCAGCAAGCAAATGGCATTGAAGCGGCAATCACGTTTGATTCGTTGAAATATACAGCAACTCCGTCAGGAAATGTCTTTGATTATAGTTTCTTTGTTCCAAAGAATATGAAATCAGGAGATTATAATGTGGATGTCAGCGTCAAAGATTCGTATGGGAATACAGGAACAGATTCATTTATTTTGACAGTCAAGCAAATTCCAACAACCATTCAAAATGATTTGGAGAAAACAGAGTATAAGCCAGGAGAGACGCTCTCCATGCAAGTCAAGCTCTATGATCAATCCAGCAAGACAATGGCAAATGATGTGAATTTACAGATTACAGATCCTGCGGGAAAGAATTTGTATAATGGAGTTGTCAATACAGGACAAACTGTCCAGTTGGATTTTGGAAAATATAGCGCGCCGGGAACATATACTATTACTTCGACATATAGTGCAAAGAATTTGCAGGATACAGATAAAGTCACTGTTGATCAGGTGAGTGGCATTAGTTCTTCGCTTAATGGAGAGACGATCACTATTACCAATGATGGAAACGTCGGATATAATGATCGTGTGGATTTAATTTTGGTCACAGATCAGGATGGAAATAAAAAATATTATGTGCTCGCAAAAGATGTTGCGTTAAATCCAGGAGAATCGAGTAATTACGATTTATCCTATGAAGTTCCAAAAGGAACATATACCTTGGTAGTAGATGGCAGCGCGACAGATCTTTCGAAGTTGGATGACGCGTCGCTTGCAACGTATGCGGATCAACTTTCAACAAGTACAGATGGTTCGTACAAAGATGTTGCTTTTGGAGAAGACAATCGTCCATTGAGTAAAAAAGTGGATCAAGGGCTTTCTTCAGTGACAGGCGCGTCAACAATCAGCACGTATGATACAAATATCACCCCGTGGTTTTTAGTCCTTATAGTTTTCATTTTCGGCGGCTTGCTTGGATTATATGGCTATCAGCATCGAGCAGTGATTGAGCAGGCGTATGAAAATTACAAAAAGAAAAGACTGCAGCAGAAAGAAGACAGCGAAGGATTCCTTTCCACAATGGAGCATAAAGGATCGTATGGCAATGTTGCTGCAACAAATGAAGAAGGAGACATTGCGACAGAAGAAGTGGAAAAGATGATTGCTGGAAGCGCGGTTAAAAAAGCAGGAGATGGTCTTTCATCAGAAGCAGGAGATACACCTGCTGAGCGGCCTGCGGGAATGAACATTGGGACGTTTGAAAATCAGCGTTCTGCGAACATGAAAGTTCAGGGAGTCAAATCAGGAACAACTGCGTTTGTGTTTGATACGAATACAAGACAAACTGCAGTGAAATCAACACAATCGATGAAAGGCTCGAGCAGTTATTCTACTTTTGGCAAATCAGCAGCAGCAAATTTGCCAAAGAAAGCAGCGCCGCTTGAACCGCAGTATGATCCGATTACTGGCAAAAAAATCAATCGCTTTAGTACATGGACGCCGCCAGCAGAAAGTTTGTTGGCAAATGAAAAATCATTCCCCGCGAAGAATCCGGTCAAGGAATCGAATGAAGTCAAAGAGCAAAGCGCGGCAGAAAAAGACAAAGAAAAGGCAATGTACGAAGATATTGACGAGGATTTTCTGAGGGATGAGAAGTTTTAATTTGTCACAAGAACAACCTTCATGACGCTGCCTCGCGTTTCACACTATCGGCAAGAGCGAGTGCTTTTTCTCTTGTGGTAATTCCTTGTTTTCTGAGTGCGACACCTACTTCTTGAAAGAGATCAACGACACTTGGTTTTTTCATTTTTCTCATAAAATTGTTGAACGAACAGAATATATAAAACTTACTGCACAAAAATTCACGCACTAGCAACGCTGAACAGGAACCTGCAAAGAAAAACCTGACCACGATAATTTTTTGAAAATATTTTATTGTTCAAATATTCTAAAAAAATATCGAAAAGATAATTACATAAAGATACCTTTGGCTTTGCTAGTTCCACGTTTTTACATGGGAACTCGGCGAAAGCCCCGCACTTCAGTGCGGGGATGAAGCCGTTAGTTCACATGTCTGATAATCCCGACGGCAAAGCCCACGCTTTTAAGCGGGGGATACGCCGTCTGGGATTATCTTTACTTTTGCTAGTGCGTGAGTTTTCTAATGCTTATTCCATGGATTTACTTTTCTTTTTTCTAATTATTATTTAACTATAATCGTTCAAAATCAACACGGAGTTGCCTGCTCCCAAAGCATATCAAAATACCTTCTATAACTTTCTGCAACTTCTTTATTTCGAATCAGAATACAGCTTTTCTGTGTTTTGGTTACAATTATGGTTCCAACTGCGTTGTTGAAGTGAGGTAAAAGTTTCATGCAAATCATTACCAAGAATCTATGGCTCCACTCTTTTTACCTCAAGTCCATCAAAATCTCTATCATACGAAACAAAAGTCGAACAATTGGATAGCAATGCAGTAACATAATTTATCAGATCAAATGTGTTCAGGTGATATTTTTCTACTCTTTTCATGCTCTCAAAAAGGAGGTTTTTATCAAGTGGAATTATTATTCCGTTGCTCTTAAATAATGATTTGATGCAGTTGGAGGCGTATGTTTTATCTTTCTTAATTATAGTGATTCCATGCTGTGCTTCTACTAAACAAAGAGTATTGGTAATAAACGCTTGATATAGCACTTTTCTACATCTTTCCTTATCCTTATTTTCCGTAAATGCTTTAATAATTATGTTTGTATCAACAAATTTTATCATTTTCTTCCTCGAAGTCTATGACTTAAAGCAATAACCTCTTCTGTGCTGTACTCTTTTTCTTGTTTCAATTTATCTCCCTCACGAAACATTTCTTCCATTGAGGGGATTGTGTCTCTTTCGAGGATTCTTCTGATGACAGTATCATAGCTTTCTCTTTTATAGCTTTTTTTTTGTTCTAATTTTTTCCTTGTTTGTTCATATAATTGGATTGTTGTCAATTGTTCCATGTTGTCCACCTTAGAGTTATAGATTTACCTATAGGTCAGGCAATAGATATATAAAAATGTTTTGTTTAATGAACGCAACAAAAGGAATTGTGCGAAAGATAAAGTAATTCACGAACCAGCAACGCAGCACACGAACAAGAAAAAGCTTTGCTTACCCAAGTAAGCTTCATAATCTCGACAAAGTAGGGATTATGTTTGTCTCAGGGGACCCAATTTTTCCTTTTGAATCTTTTTGGAGAGAAAAATTGGGGTAATTTGGAGTAAATATAATTTGATTAAAATAATAATTATCGGACAGCGAGTTTGTGAGTATAGGCAATTTTTCGCGTGGTCAGTTCGTGTATTTTAACCCAAACCTTAAAAACTCTTCTTGATTAACGCAGATAATGTGCGGCATATTTGGAATATTTGGGAAAAACATTGACAACAAGCAGGCACAGCGCTCTCTTGAAACAATAGAACACAGAGGAAAAGACGCGCTCGGGAAGATTCTGGAGAAGGATAAAATTCTCTTTCACTGTCTCCATGCGATTGTGGGTCATATCAAACAGCCATTTGTTTCTGGAAAATCAACATTCATGACGAATTGTGAAATTTATAATTGGAAAGAACTAAATCAAACACACAATCTCAACGCAAAAAACGACGCGGAACTTCTCTTTCAACTTGTAGAAAAAAGAGCAACAGAAGCATTGGATGAGCTTGATGGTGTTTACGCATTCTTCTATCAGAAAGACAACAGAGTAATTCTCGCAAGAGACATTATTGGTGAAAAGCCATTGTGTTACATCCACAACAAAAATCTGTTTGTCTTTGCGTCAGAAGGAAAAGCATTGGAACAGTATGGAACCCCGCAACAACTCAAACCAATAGAACTCTTACAATACAACACAGAAACACATGAAATGCAAATCACACCTCGCCAATTCTTCACGCTTCCTCAAGAAACAATGCTTCCAAAATCAGAAATAATCCGCGGCTTGGAAGCATTGTTTCTTGTCGCGATGCAAAAACGAACAGAGAGTATCAGTCAATATGGAATTTTATTCTCCGGCGGTATTGACTCGACCTTGGTTGCATTTCTCAGCAAAAAACAAAAAAAGAAATTCATCTGCTACACTGCTGCGTTTGCAGACGGGAATACAAGAGATTCTCCAGATCTCACGCAAGCAAAAGAAGTTGCAAAACAATTAGGATTCCAACTCAAAACAAAAATCCTCAATCTTGAAGAAACAGAGCATGCAGTGAAAGAAGTCATTAAGATAATCGAGACAAGAGATGTAGTTAAAGTAGGAGTTGCATTACCATTTTATATCTCTGCAAAAATGGCAGCAGCAGATGGCAACAAAGTTCTGTTCAGCGGCTTGGGAAGTGAAGAATTGTTTGCAGGATATCAAAGACATTTAGATGTCTGGAAAAACAAAGGCAATGTGAATGCAGAATGTTTGCGAGGTTTATCTTTGCTTTGGGACAGAGATCTCTACCGAGACGACCTTATTACTATGGCAAGTACGATTGAGCTCAGGCTTCCCTTCCTTGATTATGACCTTATCAACTACGCGCTTTCTATTCCAGCAAAAGAAAAAATAAATGCAACGCAAAACAAAATAATATTCAGAGAGTTTGCAAAAAAAATAGGTGTTCCAGAAGCAATTGCAGAAAGAAAGAAAATTGCAGCGCAGTATGGGAGTAATTTTGATAAAGCGCTCGAAAAGTTGGCGAAAAAAGCAGGTTCTAAGACAAAAAAAGAATATCTCGAACGGTTGTGAGGAAGAGAAACCAGGCACGCAGGATCGTTAAGAGACTGCGTGTCTGGTTTGTGCGTCGTTCAGACGCACAGATAGTAAAATGATAAGAATTTCTGACTTGAATAGAAAAAATAAAACCGCCGCAGCTCGGATTTGAACCGAGAGATCCTTTCGGAAAAAGGTTCACTCAGAGCAAGCTCTGTGGACGCCCAGCAGAGCTGTGCATTTTCGAGACCTTCGCAGTACCAGGTTGTGCCACTGCGGCAAAATGAGAGTAAAGATAAGAGTGCTATTAAAAAACTTTCTTCTAAAAAGGAAAGCGAAAACAGTCACGTAGGCTCGTTAAGAGACTATGTGACTGGGATGTGCGTCGTTAAGACGCACACATTTATAGGGATTAAAAAATAATTTAATTGAGAACTAATCAAGAAATTAATAAAACCAAAAAAATCAAATTCTTATTTCTTCTTCTTTGGCCGCAAAACTTTTCCTTTGCATTTTCTGCAGGAAACTTTGCCAGCCAAAACCTGCATGTTAGAGCCGCGGACAGTGGTCTTGCAGTTTCTGCAGACGAATTTGTTTTTGAACAATCTCGCTTCTGCTTCTGGGAATCGTACCATAATAAAAATCCTAACATTCGCTTCGCTCATGAAGGATTTTTACCGAAATGGCAAAATCCATTCAAAAATGAAGGAAGTAGATTTCTCACCTTCCATTTTTTATTTTTTTTCATTAAAATTCCTCATGAGCGCAACTTGTTGCGCGAATGTGGAATTTTATTCAGATTTTAATTGTTTCATGACTTTTGTTCCAGTGATGACCCAATATAAAATGCTGCATCCTTCCACAACATCTGTTTTGAGTTCTTCTGGAATTTTCAGGTCAAAAGTTTCATATGATTCAGAGTCCATGAGGTTTGCGTTATCGCCGGAAACAGAGAGCACTTGTGCGCTTCGTTTTTCGATGATAGGCGCGTTGACGTTATCGTGCGCTGGACCGACGAATTCTCGTCGTTTATCGTCTAAAATGCCTGATGCGATGATTCTGATTTTCGCGTGCCCGTGTTTTCCCGGTTTGCTTGTTTGGGTATCTGTGACTCGGCAGGCAACGCCGTCAATAAGGATGTAGGATCCTTTTTTCATGGAACCTGCGGTGGTAACTTTAACTTCTCCTGCAACTTCTCCTTCTTCCATATCTCATCCCTCAAATTAATTCTATTTACTCGTATTCTTTTGAATTACCAACCCTTTTATATACTTTTCTAAAAAAAAAGAAAGAAAAAATCAAACCTGTACAGACGTCGTGCTCACTCTCGTCAGCGCATCATTCTGGAGTGTATATGTTGCGGTGATAAGTTTGTTTGATCTTTTGTAGCTGACAACAACAGTATCAGATGAACTTTCATGCGTGACAGAAAGCGTATAGATGGATGGCGTATAGGTGGTCACTTTTACTTTTGTCATAAGCGCGCCGTTTTTGTAGACAGAAACATATTTTCCATTGCTGGTAATCAATCGTGTGCTGTCATAATTCACTGCTGCTTGCACAGTTGACGTGCTGTAAGGAGTCAATTCCTGCACATGTCCATCTGCGTAATTGACGGTAATGGTTGCGCCGTTGATGGTTTCAGAAGAAATCAAGTTTGGATCAATGGTCGCAGGAGGTGTTGTTGTGGTTACAATCGGACAACTGACTGGATAATTTCCATACTTCATGACAGATGCCGGCGTGTCAGACGCAATGTAAATGGTTGCGGCAGTGGTCGTTGTTGTGGAAGAACAGCTTGTGGTAAGTGTCACGCCTTCCTGATCAGAACCAGGAACAGTGTAGGTCGCGGTGATTGTTCCCTGTAAACTCATTTCAATAAGGGTGCTGTCATATAAACCATACAATACATTTGTTTCTCTGTCATAAAATAAATCAGAGAGAGATGCAGCAAGTGGTTTCATGCTGCGCAAGAGAGTAACTGATCCTCCATTTGTGGAAGTATCAATATCAAGGAAATAAATCGTGCCTGTTTCCTGAGAGCCAACTGCAAAAACTCCTCGTCCGCTGGATGTGCTGTAATCCTCACTTGGAATATACGTCATGCCTTCAAGTCCAAGTCGAGTATTTGCAGGCGCGGGAACAACAGTGCTCAAATCCCATGATTTTGTTTTTGTGCCAGTGCTGATGTCAAACTGATATAATGCAAAAGGATATTCATTGATGACGTAGACATAATTTGAGTTTGGATCTGCGACTGCGATGCCTTCAAGATCCCCGCCAATGTTCCATGTTGTGACACTAGAACCGTCAGCGTTCATTTTCGAGATGAGTCCTTCATCGCTGACCACAAAAAGTTGTCCGAGTCGCGAGTGCCAGACTGCGCCGCTTGGTTCATACGTGCCAAGTCCGCCGGCAAGTTCAGTTCCAGTGGTGTCTGCAGGCCATGTCGCCGCAAAAACAGAACTCAACATAAGAATGGAGAGAATCATACTAAATATAATGGTGCAAAATTGTTTTTTCATAGTCCCGCCTCCTGAAATGTATAATTATAAAGCAGGAAATCTATTTAATACTTGTGTCTCATCGAGGAGGAGCAACACGAAACAGCAATCTTTATATACAAGAATAACTGAAATTCATTATAATATAGAGGTGATTATAGTGAAGCTATTCTCTTTTCAAAATAAAAAAGCGCAAGGCGCGTTAGAGTTTTTGATGACGTATGGATGGGCATTTCTTGTCACTTTAATTATGATTGGCGCGCTCGCGTATTTTGGGGTGTTAAGTCCGACAAAATTTTTGCCAGAGCGATGTACGTTCGGCTCGCAGTTTGTCTGTAAAGATTATTTGATGAATACCAATGGGGCAACAGCAAGTATTACTGTCAAGCTTCAGAATAATCTTGGGCAGGCAATCTATCTTCTTGCGACAAACGCGACAAACGCGACAAGTCCGGAGGGATTTGGGGGATGTACTATTAGTGTTCTTAACAGCGCGGGAACAGCGATTGGATTCACTGCTGAGGGAACTGTCACTGGTTCAGCAGTGTCAGACGGCGGCTACTTCACCCTTCAGGCGACAAAATGCGGGAGTTTAGGAGGAATGGTTGCGGGGTCAAAGTATAAAGTAAGTATTCCTATTGCGTATTACGCAGCAACATCATCAGGAGCATTTGCGCACACTGTTGATGGAGAATTGTTTGCGAATGTAGAAACAGGATAGTTTTTTTGATTTATTTTTTTCTCTCTTTTTTGGAAAATCATCCATGAATGCAAAGCATGAATGTGATGATTTTCTAACGCAAAGTTTATATAACTACTTCTCCTTAATGCTTTCATGATCCAGCAAAGAATAACGATTATCAAAATAAGAAGACCTGTCACGCAAAATCTCAATGAGGAGCTGCAGTGGTTTGGCACGTCGCTTGGGTTGTTCAATCTCAGAGACAAAGACAAAAGTTGTTTCCGCATTTTCATTGAACTTCTGAAAGCGACAAAGCACAACAAAAGTATAACGAGTGATGAGCTTGCGGATCATCTTGCTCTCTCTCGCGGCACAGTCATTCATCACGTCAATAAATTAATGGAAACAGGGCTTGTCGTGCATGAAGGAAAAGGATA
>JACRKI010000076.1 GCA_016215305.1 Candidatus Woesearchaeota archaeon
AAATATTAGAGATGAATAATATAAAGCATAAAGAAAATTATTTCTTATTATAAATGACTCTCGTCGGATACGCGAATTCAATCTTCGCTTTTTCAAACTCCTCTTTAATGCGGAAATTGACCGCGCTTTTGATTTCAAAGATTTTCGGAATGTCAGTAACCCAATAAACCAAAACAAGATTTAAGGAAAAGTCAGCGAATTCGTCAAAGAACACATCGCATTTGTTGTTGACAACACCTTCCTGCTCATTGATAACTTTCTTGAGAAGCTGAACTGCTTTGTCTAATTTTTTCATGTCAGTTTCATAGACAATTCCGAGAGTAAGTTTGACGCGCCGTTCTTTTTCCCGCGTGACGTTTTCAATAATTTCTTTCGCGATAGTTGAGTTTGGAATAATAAGTTCAGAACCGTCAAGCGTCGTTATTTTTGTCGAACGCATGCCTATTTCTTTGACAAAGCCATCATTGCCTGAAATGCGAACTCTGTCGTTCAGACTAAATGGTTTATCTGTGATGATGGTCACGCCGCCAAAAACATTGCTCAGTGTTTCCTGCGCGGCGAGTGCGACAGCTAAACCGCCAATTCCTAATCCTGCGACAAGGGAGGTGACGTTGTATCCGAATTTATCCAGAATGATGATGAGCGCGATAAAAACAAGAACAATTTTGCTGAGCCTGCGAACAATGGGAATCAACGCATCATCCAAATCAGTTTCTGTTTTTTTTGCGAATGGAATGAGATAGTATTTGATAATGCCGTCAATGAGGCGGACAAAGAACCACGTCATGTTGATGATGAGCATGACGAGGACAATGTTGAAGAACGTGAGTTCAATTGCAGTTGATAATGTCAGGGATTTGTACGCGATATAAAATCCAAGAATAAAGATGAGGAAGATGAGTGGATGTTCCACGACTTCAATGAGCATGTCGTCAGCGACTGTTTCTGTTTTCGCGGTAAACACCTTGACAAAGTTTTTGATGACGTAATAGGTGATTTTGCCGATGATGATCGCGCCGCAAAGAATGCCGAAGAAAATAAAATACTGCAAAAGCGTGTTGTTGAAAAAGGTTAAGGTGAGGATGTCTTGGATTGCCATGGAAGAGTGGAATGAGAGTTGGTTTATATAATTTATGAAGTAGGTTTTGTTTTTAAATGTTACTAAATTTATTTACTTGAGAGTAGTATAAGTTGAAAATACAAAACTATATTAATCAAAAAAATACCTATTGTTTATGCTTCGGGAAAGATTCTTAAAAGTTTATGCAAACCTTCCTTTAAACATAAGAAAAGAGATTATTGTTGTTTTAGAAAAAGTTGGACCAGTAAGCTGGGACATTGCATATCTTGAAATACAAAATAAAACAAAAACAGGCGAAATAATACTAAAAAAACTTGAAAAAATGGGGATAATATGATTGACGAAGACATAAAAAAACTAGTTATAGCGCGGTTAGAAATATTACCCCCTGATAAAAAAATTTCCATTGGCTCTATTGGCGAGTTTACAAAAGAGCAGCTTATCCAGAGCGTCAAAAATGAAGATGCAATTGGCAAAAAGATGATTCAGATTGAACTGGAATTCTTACAAGCCTTAAAACACGGAATACTAACCACATGAATAAGAAGCTGCTCATTACTCGACCAGAACATGATGATACAACGTATTATCTCTCTTATTGGAGTAAAAAAGCAATTGAAATAGCTGAAACAAAAGGAATAACTGTCTTTGATCTCTCAAGAGAAAAAGCAAACAGGAATAAAACAGAAGGAATCTTAAAAAAACAAGAACCTAAACTTGTTATCTTTAATGGACATGGGAGAGAAGATGCAGTAGGGGGTCATAAAAATGAACCTCTTATTGTTGCCAAGCAAAATGAAACACTTCTCAAGGAAAAGATAACATATGCAATTTCCTGCAAATCCGCAAAAGAACTTGGTCCCGAAAGTGTCAAACAAGGTGCAAAGGCATATCTTGGCTATGAAGAGGATTTTATTTTTTTCTACGAACCCAAGAAAATGACTGAACCTCTTGCAGACAAAACCGCGGAATTATTTTTGGAACCATCTCGTGAAGCAATGCTTTCACTTATAAAAGGAAATAGTGTGGAAGAAGCAGAGAAGAGAACAAAAAATATGTTTAAAGAGAACATGATCAAACTTCTTTCCAGCGAGGTCACTAAAGAAGAAGCAAGCATGGCACGATATCTTTGGTGGAACATGAAGCATTTAACAATCCATGGAGACAAAACCGCGACGTTCTAAGGGATTCACTCTTTTTTATTGCTAAGCTTTTTTTCAACCTCTCCCGGAAAATTTCGAAATCTTTAAGAGATACTGAACAAGACACCATAATATGCTTTATGCCTTAAACGAAATAGTGCAATTGCTTCTCACCTATCGATATGAACTTCTCTTTCCTATTTCCATTTTTGAAGGACCAATTATCACTGTCGTTGCAGGATTTCTTGCAGCAAAAGGAGATTTGATTGCAAACATTGACGCAGATACTATAGTGACAAAAGACTGGACAAGAAAAGTCCTCAAAGCGTTTGAAGAAGAAGAAAATCTTGTTGCAATAAGTGGTCCATATTTTTATTATGATCTTTCCTGGTTTGTGAATCTGCAAGTTCGGATTTGTTATGGAGTTATATTCCTGATTTATTTATTCAACAAACATATTTTCAATGTTGGCTCAGTTATTCAGGGAGGAAATTGTGTGACGCGAAGAAGCGCAATTCTCAAGATAGACGGTTTTAATGATAAATTTGATTTTTATGGAGAAGATGCAGACCTTGCAAGAAGATTACATCAAGTTGGAGATGTGCGATTTACATTCCTGCTCCCAGCAGCGTCATCGGGAAGAAGATTCAAAGCAGAAGGTTTCATGAAGATTGGAATAAAATATGCAATGAATTATTTTTGCACCATTTTCTTAAAAAAACCATTCAGTAAAAAATCAATAGATCATCGCATCAAAAAAGACGGCAAAAGTGTTGAAGCACAACAAAATCCAAAACTATATTAAACATTCATTATTCTCAATAACGTATGACTATCAAAGGACTTAAAGTCGGCCTGGAAATCCATCAGCAGCTTGCAGGTAAAAAACTTTTCTGTAATTGCCCTGCAGAAATCTGTGACGAAGAACCAGATCTTGTGATCAAAAGAGAACTGCGTGCAGTCACAGGAGAAACAGGTGAAGTGGACATCGCGGTGAGCCATGAGAAAAAGAAGCAGAAATATTTTCTTTACAACAGTTATGACAAATACAACTGCCTTGTTGATATTGACGAAGAACCGCCGCAGCCAGTGAATAAAGAAGCGTTGGAAACCGCGCTTATTGTCGCAAAACTTTTGCGCGCGGATATTGTCGATGAAATGCAAGTGATGAGAAAAACAGTGATTGATGGCTCAAACACGACTGGATTTCAGCGAACAGCGTTGGTCGCGACAAATGGATATGTGGAAGTCGGAACAAGGCGAATCGCGATTGACAGTGTCTGTTTGGAAGAAGATTCTGCAAAAATTGTCGAGAGAAAAGCAGAGTTTGATGTCTATAACATCTCTAGATTAGGAATCCCATTAATAGAAATCGCGACAGACGCGAGCATTGACAGTCCGGAACTTGCGCAGCAGGTCGCGGAAAAAATTGGTATGATTTTGCGATCAACAGGAAAAGTCAAGAGAGGTTTGGGAACCATTCGACAAGACGTGAACGTTTCTGTGCCAGAAGGCCAGCGCGTGGAAATTAAAGGAGCGCAGGATTTGAAAATGGTTCCCACGATTGTGCAGTATGAAATGATGCGCCAGCAAACATTATTGGAAGTGCAAAAACAACTCGGCAAATTTCACTTAGATAAAGAGTTTATTGAAATAACTAAAGTACTTGAAGGATGTCCCTCAAAGATTGTGCATGGAACAGTGCAAAACAATGGAGTTATTTTTGGGATGAGAATGGAAAATTTTGCAGGGCTTCTCGGCAAAGAAGTGATGCCAGGAAAAAGAATAGGAACTGAACTTTCCAATTACGCGAAAGTCGCGGCAGGAGTTGGCGGCTTATTTCACAGCGATGAACTTCCAAAGTATGGAATTGAACAGCATCATATCGATGCGATTAGAAAAAGACTTGGCTGTCTCGAAAAAGATGGATTTGTGATTATTGCAGATCAAAAAGAAAAAGTATTGCGCGCGTTGGAAGCAGTCTATGATCGAGCAATGCAATTACAAAATGGCGTCTTAAAAGAAGTGCGAAATGCGGCAGAAGACGGCACAACAACATTCATGCGGCCGATCCCTGGAGCAGCGAGAATGTATCCAGAAACTGATGTGTTGCCAGTAGTCGCAGAGACAGAACATCTGAAGTTGCCAAAGTTATTGGATGAAAATATTGAAGAACTCACCAAACAATTAGGGCTTGCGCCAGATCTCGCAACGCACCTTGTCAAATCTGGAAAATATGAAACATTTACAAAATACATTGCAAAATTCAAAAATCTGAAACCTGCGTTTATTGGAGAAACTATGCTTCCAAAACTGACAGAGATCAAGCGAAAGCACAATGTCGAAACAGAAAAGATAGCAGAAGAAAGAATAGAAGAAGTATTTGGTCAGCTTGATAAAGGAGCGCTTCCAAAAGAAGCGTTGGAAGAGGTAATCGTCGAGCTTGCAAAGACGGGAAATGTTGATTTCACAAAATACAAAGGCATGAGTGATAGCGAAGTGGAAAAGATTCTCAAGGAAATTGTTGCAAAGAACAAAACTGCGCCGCAGGGAACATTGATGGGCATTGCGATGAAAGAACTCCGCGGCAAAGCAGATGGAAAAAAGATCAGTGAATTACTGCAGAAGTTGATGAACTAATTCTAAAAGATAAGAAATAGAAAAGATAAAAAAGAAAATAAATGAAAAAAAGAAAAATTATTTCTTATTTTCCCATAACTGTTTTCATGACCATTGCTTCAACAACGTATGGATCAGCGTTTGCGCAAGGACGTCTGTCTTCAAGATATCCTTTATGTTCAACAGCAACTTGCCAAGGGATACGAATACTTGCACCTCTGTCAGAAACTCCTGCACTAAATTCTTTATAACTAGCAGTTTCATGAATTCCTGTAAGTCTTTGTTGAATTCCATCACCATTCACTGCAATGTGCGCATCATGTTTTG
>JACRKI010000077.1 GCA_016215305.1 Candidatus Woesearchaeota archaeon
TCAACTAAACTCCTTCCACTCACTATCAATCACATCCTTGATCTGTTTTGCTTTCTTATCGCCAAGTAAAGGAACTTTCTTCAATTCCTCTTCAGAAGCATTCACAAAATTCTTGAGTGTCTTAAACTCTTTCAAAATGGGACGAACAAGCGAAGGACCAATAGAGGGAAATGAGGTAATAATGTATTCCTGCTGTTCTTTGACAGACATTGGTTTTCTGTCTGCATGCACAGAAAAGCCCTTGAAATCTGAATCCTGTTCTCGTTTCGCGATCTGCGCAAGCAGTGCGGCTGTTTCTTTGGAAGATTTGGTTTGCAAAACAGGAATCCCAAAATCAACAGTAAGCGCGGCAAAAAGCCCGCGAATAGCGTTGGGATGAATGTTGCGCACAGAGTAAATGTCTTCCATTCCTTCAATGATGTACAATGGCCGACCAAATTGTTTGCGCAATTCATTTGCCTGCTGCAAAAGCCGACCATCAACAAGACTATTGACAAAATCCTGCACAGTTTTAAATTCAACTGCGCAGCGGTTGCTCAGTAAATAATCTCCAAGGCTAAGCTGCTGCAAATCAATGGAAATTCCTAAATTCAATAATTCTTTGATGACATAGCTTCCTTTTTCCCGATGATCCACAATAATTTTAAATTTCTTCTCTTCATTAAAAAATTGTTGCTGGCGATCAAGAGAAGCAGTATTCTGAGTAAAAGAATGAAGAGTGGTAATTGATTGATCGCCAGCCAATTTTTTATCTGCAAAGATCAACTTCCGTTTCAAATCCAAGAGTGTTCGATACATCCTTTTTTCTTTGTGATGCGAACTCCAGCGATATCCTTCATCTCGCGTTCCTTTGGTCACCAAAATCACCACTTCTCCATCGCCGTGTCTTCCAGTTCGGCCTCGACGTTGAATGTGGCGAATCGCAGAAGGAATGGGTTCGTAAAAAAACACCGCGTCAACCTGCGGAATATCAAGACCTTCTTCTCCAACAGAGCTTGAAACAAGCACATGAAATTCATTGTTGCGAAATTGATTTAAAATTGCAAGCTGTTCTTTTTGAGACAACCCTGAACCTCTTTTTTTTGCCTGCCCGACAAACAGCTTTGCGAGTAGAGATTCTTCATTTGGCAGCACCAGCTTATTGACCAATTCAACAAGTTGCGCTCCAGTATCTCGATATTGCGTAAACAAAATAATTTTGTAATCAGCGTATCCCTTGGCAAGCGCAGCAGAGAAGCGATCAAGAAGCAATTCTCGAAGTCGCTGCAATTTTGGATGCTCTACCTTTTTTTCCAGAAGGGATTTTGTTTTGATGTACGCGGAACGGAAATTCACATCAGCAGCAAGATTCTGCACTGCTTTCACTTTAGAGGTTGATGCTTGTGCCATAATGTCATCCAAATAAATGACAAGCGGATCCAACCCTTGTGTTTCGAGAAGTTCAATCGCGTGCTGTACTTTCATTGCTTCCGCAGCGAGAGAAATGGATTTCAAGACATTAAAATCGCGATTGCCTGTTGCGATCTCCCCCTGCAAATGTCCTTGCAGCTTAAGCAAATCTGTTTTATTGTCTGATAACGTCTGGGACTGATTGACATATCCTAATTTTTTGAGTTCATCGACTTTTGACTGAAAACAATCTTTCAAATACTTTCGGCAGGAAGAAAATTCTTCAGGCAAAGAAACATATTCCCAAAGCGTTGCAATCTCCTGCACGTACGGAGCAACGTCTGGATCAGTATCAGTACGAACTTCAATTTTTTCAATACCGAGGCTAGTAATCATTTCCTGCACTTTGTCAAGTTCTGAGCCAGGAGATGCAGTGAGTGCAAGCACGCGCGGCCAGCGGGAGCGTTGGTTGTATTGCTGCGTCAACCAGATATAACTATATTCTCCTGTTGCTCGGTGCGCTTCATCCACAATCAGTGCAGAGACAGTCGTCAAATCAATTCTGCTTGCGATAACATCGTTTTCAAGACCTTGCGGAGTCGAGACAATAATCTGCGCTGTTTTCCAAAGTTCCGCTCGTTTTTCTGGAGAAATAGTGCCGGTAAACACAGCAATTTTTTCCTGCAAGCTTGGCAAATGTTTTCGCAGTGTTGTTGCGTGTTGATCCACCAATGGTTTTGTGGGAGCGAGAAGCAGGCATTTGGATTGCGGATATTGCTGGAGACGATGGGCAACAAGCATGAGTGCGATTGCGGTTTTTCCAAGACCAGTTGGCAAGACGACAAGGGTGTTGTATTGTCCGACAGTCGCAAAAATAGTCTCCTGATAGAGGCGGGGAGTGAATCCTTGGAGGAGAGAATTTGGCATGAAAAAAGAAGTAGTTGTTTATTTTATATGTTTGATTGTTTAGTTTGCTTTGAATCACACAGTCTAGCACAATACACGCACGAATAAAGAAAAATACACGCACCTGCACCGCTTCTGTATATTCATGTAATTATTATTTTTTTATTAAACTTATTTTAATACATACCCCAATTTTTCTTAATCAAAAAAATCAAAAGGAAAAATTGGGTCCCCTGAGGTTGAGCTTTTTCTGGTTCGTGTTTTGTTCTGTCAGTTTGTGAGAAAGTAGCGAGTTCGTGAATTTGGTGTAAAAACAATAATGTAACAATCTCAATAATCATGTCCACTACACAAAATTTTATAATCAACTTTCTTCAGTCTCAAGAGTGAGCGCATAATTTCTTTGGGAACAGAGGTTGGCAAATCCACTCTTCCATAACTGTGCGCAAACAATGTATCCCCGCTAAAAAGTATTTTTTCAGCTGGATAATAAATGCAAATGCTTCCCGCAGTATGACCAGGAGTTGCGATCACCTCTAAACCAAGAGAAGCAAGAATACTTTGTTCAATTTTTTCAATGGACAATACCTTTGCAGAAAACTTCTCCACAACCTCCTCGTTCAAGATCGCGCCAAATGGATCTTTTCTGCAGGCGTCAATCTCTGCCTGAGAGGCATAAAATACAGCTTTAGGAAAAAGAGAAAAATTTCCAATATGATCATAATGAAAATGAGTAAAAATAACAATATCAATTTTCTTAGGATTAATTTTTGGTGAAAGTTCTTTCGCAACAAATGCAGCAGTGGTTGGCCTTCCGGTATCAATAATAATTTTCTTCGCGAAATCGAGAAAATAGACGTTGCAGTCGTTGGTGATTTTGTAGATGTTTTGGGTGAGTTGTTGCATCAGGAAAGCATCTGTGTGTATATCTTTATAAAAATTATCCATGAATTAATTCTCACCGAAATTTGAAGCGACAGAAATACCTTTTGCTTGAAGAATTGCAGCATATCGATCGTCTGGTTTTTGCAGGTGTGATTCTAAGAGTTGAACAAGTCCAGCATCAGACATTCCCTGAGCAGAAAGAACGTGCAATACTTTTTCCCATTGACTAAAATCTTGAGAAAGTTCATCAAAAAGCGGATCTGGAGAACCAGTAGTGTCAATAAGTTTTCCAAATCTTCGATAGGCATCTGCACCAACAGAAGCTTGATATTCAAGAAAACCTCTTTGCTTTGCCCTTTCATAAAAAAGACCTGAAAAAAGAAGACAATAATCTCCAAGATTTTTATACTGAGTCGGATTTTCGACACGAAATTGTCGCATTTCAACAAGAGAAGGATATCCCAATCGAGGAGAATCTGGATCTTCCTGAGCAAGCATGGAAGTACGAACATTCTGACCTAAAACACCAACAATGTATGCCTTTGCAATTTCTGACCCAGAAGGATGATGATGACGAGCAATAACTTCAACATCTTCTGCAAGAACATCTAAAGATAAAGTAGCGTAAAGTTGCATTAAGAATATGAAGAAAATGAGATTAATAAATGCTTCGACACAAAGAAAAGGAACAAACAAAAACAATTCAATCCAAAACATGATTTTTCTTCAGATAATAGCCAATATATGTCGCGATCACAAATGTTACCAGAACCTCTTTATAGGTCAGAAATCTGGAACCGAACATCAATCCTAAGATAAAGCCTGTGAGCGGATACCAAAACCGCAATTGATGTTTATACTTGCGAAAATAA
>JACRKI010000079.1 GCA_016215305.1 Candidatus Woesearchaeota archaeon
AATTTTTGTGCAAAAAAACAAACAAAAGCTCCTGAAAGCGAGAGGAATTTTTCACCCCTTTTTTATTTTTCTCGAGAGAAAATTTCTCTTTTCGACTGAGATTATTTTGTTTTCCAGTATATATAAAAGTTTTTGTTTTGTGCGTAAAATTGCTTTGGTTTGTTATTTTGAAGTAGGGAAGAATTTAGTGATTCTTTTAGAAAATGCGAAGATATTTTGAGAAATTTGTTTGAAATATATTTTTTATATAGAGGGGTTTAAAAGAGATTGTTTTTCACTTATCATTGCTTTCTCACGAACTGATACATCATACAGGAACTAAGAAAAGCTTGGCAAGGTCTATAATTTTATTATTTTGAATTTTTTAATAAATAATAATTACGTTTAGAACCACCTGTCAAATATCGATAACATGACGCGAAAGCGATTTACTCATTCGATAGACAGGTGGTTCTTAACACATTACGAAATACTGTATATCTAACTTCAATTGTAGATTTTGTCTACTGGATATAGATACCTATAGTATTTCGAAATGCATGAAGATACCTAAAGCAGCGAGTTCTACCAAAGCTGTTATTGGTGCGTGTGTTTTATTTGTGATTTATGATGTGAAGTAAAAAAGAAGCAAAAATCTTACTTCGTCACCATCGTCCTCTTCGCGCTTTCTGTCAATTGCCACGCTTTCTCGCCATCTGTTGATTTGCCTGTACTGATTATCGCATTCTTCTTTTTTAGATTTGCAAGAACGCCATTACACTTATTGATTTCCAAATGAATATCTGTCGCGATTTGCTTCAACGTCATCGCTTCATGCCTGCCAAGCGATCGCAATACATTCTGCTCCGCAAGCGTGAACTCTTTATCAAACGTCAACGCTGCGCGATTCGGCTCTGGCAAGACTACTGCTGGAATTTCTTTTTCTTCTTTTGCAACAATAAGCGGCTCTTCAGGCGGGATTTGCGTTACAGCTTCCGAAACTAACTCTGTCCCTTCTTCTGCTTCTTGTTTCAATTCTGTTTTCATCTCTGTCTTTACTTCTTTTATTTCTTTTTTATCTTCTTTTTTCTTTTCATCCTTTCCCAGTTTCTTCGCAGTCTTCTCAACATATTTTTCGACTTGCGCAACATAACTATCCACATTAATGTTATTTACTCTCAGAATTTCTTTTGCAGCAGGGAACGTCACTTTATAGTCTTCTTTATGCGCAATCGGATTTGTATCCTGAAACCGCTGCCAATGAAAATCAAAAACCATATCAGTAAATTCTAGCAATCTTCGCACGTTGCCATCCGCGATATGCACGAGAAAATCCACTGCGCTCGGACTCAAGCGATCATAATAATTGATTTTCGTGCTTTGATTTGACAATCGCTGCTGCAACACCTTCTTCATTGTTTCATTATCAAGCGGCGCAAGATGAATCACCCGATTTCCCAAACGATCCTTAAATGAACCAGGAACATTCTTCATCTGCTCGCTAATCTGCGCAAGCACAATGCTCTTTATCTGCCGCTCATTCGGATTTTCCCAGCGGCTTCTTGCTTCCAAAATCAACCTTGGATCTGTTGCTTGGAATTCATCGACGATTAACACTGCTTTTTTTGTTGGTAAATCACGCATTCGAATCATGTCAAAGAATGTTCGCTTTCCCCGCAACGCCGCTGCCAAATCAAAATCCTTTGGCAGCGCATCTGCGTCAAGATAGACAAATGTGTGATCTGGCATACTTTCCTGCACACGCTTGAGCAATGATGTTTTTCCCGCTCCTGTCAGACCGTGCAGAAAACAAAGCTCTTCTTTTGCAATGAAGTTTTTGAGCTGCTCTTCCTTATCCTCCATCCCAATCATTTTCGCGTTTGGACGAGCATCAAGCGGATTTTCAGAAAATTGCAATTGTTTATACCAGGGAAACATGGATTGATTTTAAAAATTCACATATTTATATGTTTCGAAAACAAGATACTATCTCACATACTTAAACACAGTCACCACAGCAATCAAAAGAGAAAACAAAAAAATCAAAAGACCAACAAATTTTGGCACGAGAAGACTATACTCCGGCTTCCTGTCTCCTCTCTTTCTTGCTTTGTAAAACATCAACAAAATAATCGCGACTAAAACCACTGTCGCAAGAGCGCCTGTTATCGTTATAACCTCTGCAAACCCTGTTTTCAGAAAAAACAAGAACAAAAAGGGAAGAAGAAACGCCGCAAGCCAACTCTGCCATTTCTTTCTCTTATATTCCTCCTGAAACATTTCCTGCAAGGTAAACCCAACTCCCAAAAAAGAAGTGGAAATAGTAAAAATAATGAAGATAAACACGATTTTGGACATCATTGGATTGAGATATTGCGCTAATCCCACGCCAAACACCTCTGTTGTTTCCGCTCCTGTCACCCCTACAACAACCGCAGCCAAAATAAGATACAGAACTGCAGGAATCGTTGTTCCCAAAATAATTGTTTTTCTCAGACTCTTCTTGTTTTTTAGTATACGCTTCATATCCGAAACACACCAGACTCCGAGCAACGCAAAGAATAATGATCCGAGCGGAAGGAAAATATTCGTTATGTTTGTTTTGAGATATTCATCCAAAGAAATATGCTTGAATGCGAAAAACGCGATGCCAAAAATAATCAGGAAAATAAAAGGAGTAAGCATCACTTCTGCTTTTGTCACTGTCTTTAATCCTAAATACACGACAGCCGCAAGCACGAGATAAAAGACAACGCTGCTGATCAATGCGCTAAATCCAAAAAGACCATGCATCGCCTCTCCTAATCCTATGCCATACGCAAGTAACGCGCCATAAATGTACAGCATCGT
>JACRKI010000078.1 GCA_016215305.1 Candidatus Woesearchaeota archaeon
AAGATATGGCCAAGATTCAAGGGTGTGTATTTTCATGAGAGAAAGAAATGATTCTCATCTTTTAAATTTTATGACATTCTCGTTCTCGCATATTGTTCCCAGACAAAATCAAGAAGAGGTGCTGCAGCGGGAATGCATCTTATTTTCTTTCGAGTTAATGCAGCATCAGGAACGCGATACATCTGTGCTGCCGCGGAAAGAGCTCCATCTGTAATGACAGGAAAAATTCCTGAAAAAATATATTCATTTTCTCGAAGAAGCGCAATATTGGCAGGTGCGTTAGGATCATATAAGCGTACAGGATAAATTCCTCTTGGTTTCAACATCTCTTCTGAAGAAACAAAAGATCTTGTTCCGTTTCCGGGAGTTTGTACAGACGATTCTTTAAAATCTATATTTCCAAAAGGGGCGAGAATATGCGTTGCAACAGTATGATATTCTTGAGGAAGATAAAGAGAGATTGTTGTTTCTTCTGGTTTCCATAGACCGGCAGGAGAAAAAACACGGACAAATCCAACAGTTGTTTCAGGACCAAAGCCCTGATCTGGAGCATAATCAGGAAGAATGCGGACAGGATGAAATCCAACAGCAGAAAGCTGCATCTGAGAATAAGGATGATGAGTGATTGCGTCTGATATTGCTCTCCCCTGAAAGTTATGAGACTCTAAATAGTGAACGCGTGCCTGAGTAAGTGCCTGTGCAATTCCTTGTCTTCTATAGTCTTGGTGAACAGTAAGCATGCCAAAATGAGCAATACCATTTTCTGTCCGCACACGTGCATGACCAACAATATTTCCGTCACAAACTGCAACAAAAGAAGTATATTCCGGAAAAGAGAATTTGCTTAGAAGATTCTCAGTAATAAAACAGGGAACAGCATCATGAAATCCATGTTCGAGAAGAGCAGCAATTCCTTCCAAATCATCGGTAGTTGCTTTGCGTATAGTGAAGCTCATCCAGCTTACACCACATCATACTTATCATCCAATTCTTCGTTTACTTGGTTAAAATATTCTTTGAGTTTTGTAAAATTATCCTTTGTGCTGTCAATGCGATGTTGTATTTTGTCAAAATCATCAGAGGAATAACCCTCATAGTCACGGTAATCCATGTCATCAAAACGATTGTCAATGTCATCAATATCATCGTCGAGATCATTAATGGAGTCTTTGAGATCATGCATCTCATCATCAACAATATCAAGATCATCATCATTCTCTGCGGCAGTAACTGCGTCTTGATAATTTTCAAGATATCTATCATAATGATTGATGTCTTTAATCGCAGTTTCAAGATCAGCAAGAAGAATGTCAAGATCTGTTTGTTCTTCTGCAACTTCAGTTTCTTCTACTGTTTCTGAAGAAGTTTCTTCAGTTGTTGCAGCAGTTTCTGTTTCAGCTGTTTCAGAAACAGTTGTATCAGTTGCAGGTTCTATTTTCTCAACATGAACAACAGTGGTTCCTGCAGTGAGGTCATCCCAGTCTGCGGATAGTTCCTGTGTTTCAGTGGAAACAGGTTGATGAACAGAATAATCGCGCAGTACTGCTGCTGGCGTGTCATAAAGAGTGGTAAAAATGACGAGAGTGCCATAGAGCACAAGTATCATGCTTAGTGCAGTAATGCTGACAATAAGAGTGTTTCGTTCCATATCATAACCCCAATAGAGAGAAGAAAAGCTTGTTTATTTATAAATGTTACTAAGGAATAGTTACTTTGTAGTGATAACTCAAAAACAAAAAATATACGAAAACTACTTTCTTAGAAATTTTGAATATACCGAGCACAGAGCGAGGGATTATTCAAAATTTTATGCCAAAAGAAAACTATATAAACCTTCGTCACCAAAAAAGATGGAATGGAAACTCTCAAAGCGCAGCAGTTGATTGTTTTGGTTGCTCTTCTTGTTTCATTGGTAGGCACGCTTCTTTTGTTGGGAAAAATAAATGAGCATGGGCAGTCGGTTGGTGCAACCAGTGCAGGAGTAGAGATGCGCGTTTTACAAACAAAGAATGTTGAGAGAAATACGCAGAAAGCAGATGCAGAAACTGTTGTGCATGTGATTGGCAATAA
>JACRKI010000004.1 GCA_016215305.1 Candidatus Woesearchaeota archaeon
ATCTGGACTGTCGGCATTGCGGGAATTATAGTTGCGAAGAATTTATTGTGAAAAAGAATGTCTTGAATAATTTTTCTATTTTCTGGATTTATTCTATCAATCCTTTAAAGTTTGTTTTGTGCTCCTGAACGGAGCACGAATCCTAAGAGAAGAAGCAGATACAACGAGCCAGAGCGAAGTTTTTATCCTGAGCACTGGCTCGTTGGAGATAATCATGTATTATTCTTTACAACTTTTTACAAAAAGGAAAATTATCAAGAAACTAGTTTATTCTGCATTGCTTTGCGGAGGTATTACTTCTTTCCCCAAACTAAGCAAAGGAGTCCCTGCAAAGAATTGCGCAATCACGCCAACAAGTTGAGAAATCGGAACACGGATTTGTTTCATGCTGTCACGATCTCGGACAGTCACTGAGTGATCTTCAAGGGATTCAAAATCAACAGTAACGCAAAGAGGAGTTCCCATTTCATCGGCTCGAGCATAACGCCGTCCAATGCTTCCAGATTTGTCATATTGGCAAATAAATTGTTTCTGAAGACCTGCAAAAACTTCCTGCGCTTTATCTTTTAATTTGTTGACAAGAGGGAATACACCAACCTGCACAGGAGCAAGAGAAGGATTGAAATGAAGCACAATATTTTCCCGCGCTTTGTCATCGTCATACGCGTCAAAAAGAATTGCCAAAAACAAACGTTCAACACCCTGAGCCGGCTCTGCTACAACATATGGAGTGACTTTCTGTTTCGTTTCTTCATCAAAGAGTTGAAGGGTTTTTCCTGAATATTCTGCATGTTTTGTTAAATCATATTGTGTTCGATCCGCATCTCCCTGCAGCTCTTTCCAGCCAAAGGGAAATTTGTATTCAATGTCAAAACATGCGCCTGCATAGTGCGCGAGCTCTTCTCGTTTGTGTTCACGAATGCGCAAATGCTCTTTTTTTATTCCTAACTCCATGAACCAATGAAAAAAAGCGCCGAGCCAATACGCATGCCAAGGAGAAGTAAGACCCTGCTCAACTAAAGCATGCAATGATATTTCTCCATGCTCTTTATTTTTCTCTTGAGCATCCGCGGATAAAAACTGAACATGAAGATTTTTAACTGAATCAAAATATGGGCATTCTTGCAATCTCTCAGGATGAATAAAATATTCAATTTCCATTAACTCAAATTCCCTGCTTCGAAACAAAAAGTCCCGCGGACTGATTTCATTTCGAAATGCCTTGCCGACTTGCGCGATTCCAAACGGCAGTTTTGCGCGGGCATTGTCAGCAACCAAATGAAAATTGATAAAAATGCTTTGCGCGGTTTCCGGACGCAAAAACGCGGTGTTTTGCGCAGTCTTCACAGGTCCAACAGTGGTTTCAAACATGAGATTAAACGGTTTGACTTCTTCAAATTCTTCTCCGTTTTCTGCAGCGAGTTTATGTTCTGTGACTAATCGATTAATTTCATCGGCAGTAATTCCATCTGTTGCAATGCCTAACTTCTCTGCGAGAAATTGATCAGCTCGATATTTAATTTTTGTTTTTTTGGACGTGAGCATGAGATCCGCGAAGTTTGCAGCGTGTCCAGATGCCTCCCAAACTTTTCTGTTAGTAATAATGGAACCATCAATCCCAAAAACATCTGTTCTGTTATGGACAAATGTTTTCCACCAGCTTCGTTTGATGTTATTTTTGAGTTCCACACCAAGCGGCCCAAAATCCCAAAAGCCAGCAAGACCGCCGTAGATTTCAGCAGTAGGATAAACAAATCCCTTGCGTTTGCAAAAGGTGGACATTTCTTCAATAGTAAGTGTCATGGAAAGACAAAACTCAAAGTAATTTATAATGTTTGTGCTCCTTTCGAACACTGGACTTTGATGGGAAGTGTCATCGAGGAGAAGAAGCAAGAGAAGATTATTTTCTTCTCTTTTATTTTTATCATTTTGTGAAAAAAGTAATCCAAAAAGCAAAAGATATTTGTAGGGAAAGAACATTCAGGTATCATGCAAAAAGACCCATATTTCATTCTTGCAAAATACTATCCTCAAGAATCAGAAGCATACAAAATTCTCGTAGGGCACAGTGAAGCAGTGATGCAAAAAGCAGTAAAAATTGCAGCAGCATATCAAAAAAAACATTCCAGAGAAAAGATTGACTTCAATCTCGTAAGAGAAGGAGCGTTGCTCCACGACATTGGTTCCTGTATGACATCACACCATATTCTTGGAAAGAAAGACGGCAAGCCATACATTTGGCATGGAGTTTTAGGAAGAGAAATTCTGGAAAAAGAAAATTTGCCAAAACATGCGTTGATTGCGGAACGGCATATTGGTGTTGGCATCACAAAAGAAGAAATCATCAAGCAAAAACTTCCACTGCCAAAGCGAGATATGATTCCAGAAACAATTGAAGAAGAAATAGTGACGTATGCGGATTGTTTCTTTTCAAAGAAACCTGAACTGTTAGAAAGAGAAGAATCTTCTGAAGAAATAAAAGTAGAGCTTAGCCATTTTGGGAAAGAGAAGGTAAAGAAGTTTGAGCAATGGATGAAGAAATTTGGGTTGTAATAATTTTCTGATACAAAAACCAAACCTATAAATACTTCTTTTTCTAAAAAGATAATATTCAAATAAACCGAGGTGATAAATCTCTCATGAGCATCGCCCTACACGAACGAAGTGAGTGTACTTGGCCTTTGCGAATGTTGAGATTTATTTAAATGGCAGGCTATGATGATTTTGTCAAACTCAACTACAAACCAAATTCTAAAGATGTGATTGCGACGTTTCATGTCAAAGTTCCGAGTTGGCAAAAAAATACAACAGCATGGGGTGCTGTTGCGTCAGAGTCAAGTGTGGGAACTTGGGCAGCAGTCAAAGCATTGCATTACAAGCACGTTCAAAAAGTCGCGGCAAAAGTGTTTGAGGTGAAGAAAGACAGCAGCAGAGGATATTGGATAAAAATTGCCTATCCAGAAGAGCATTTTGAACCAGGAAACATGTCGCAGATTATGGCATCCATTGCAGGAAATGTGTTTGGAATGAAAACAGTTGATGCGCTGAGACTTCAAGATATTCAGTGGACAAAAAAGATGATCAAAAGTTTTCCAGGTCCGCAGTTTGGAATTCATGGCGTGAGAAAAATATTCAATGAAAAAAAGCGGCCATTAATGTTATCTGTGGCGAAACCAAAAGTAGGCATGACTACTGCGGAGCATGCGCGCGTCGGCTGGCAAATCTGGACAGGCGGTCTTGATTTGTTGAAAGATGACGAGAATCTCTCCAACCAATGGTTTAATCCGTTTCAACGTCGTGTCCAAACGTGTTTGCAACTTCGCAATAAAGCAGAAAAACTGACAGGAGACAAAAAAAGTTATTTAATTAATGTTACCGCGCCAACAGTGCAAGAAATGGAAAAGCGCGCGAAGTTTGTCGCAAAGCATGGCGGCGAATATGTGATGATTGATATTTGCACTGGC
>JACRKI010000080.1 GCA_016215305.1 Candidatus Woesearchaeota archaeon
CGAGATTATGAAGCTTACTTGGGTAAGCAAGGCCGATAATTATTTTGTATATTTTCTTCGATAGATTATTTTAAAGATGTTTCATCAAAAAATAAATCATAATTACATGAAGATACTTTGTGCTTTGCTCAAAGGATTACTAACGTTTTATGTTAGAAATACCTTTAGCGATGCTTGTTCGTGTGTCTTTATTTGGCTTGTGCGCGAGAAAAATTTGCCCTTCAAAATTGTAATAACAGGATAAATTGAAAAAATTAAAACAAAAAATAAAATTAAAAAATCAGAAGCCATCCTCATCTTCCTCAGCTTCTGCTTTCTTTTGCTGCGCGGCGCCGCTTTCGTCTTCAGTATCCCTTCGGACAACTTTGACTGCATCCAACTTCACAGTAATCGGAATTGGAACAGCTGCTTCAAGCAATTCAACGACACACTCTTCTTTTGTCTTGTCGATTCGCGTGATTTTTGCTTTTTCGCGCTTGAACGGACCGCTGATGAGTTCAACAATGTCGCCTTTCTCAATATTAATGACATGTTTCACTTGTTCAAGCATGTGTTCGATTTCTTTGTATTGGATTTCACTTGGCAAAATTCCTCGTGCATACGGCACATTAAAGCACGCCTGCTCTGCATCAGATTTACTGCCCGCTTCCATGAAAATATAGCCGCGCATGCCGTGCGGCCGCACTAACGCAAAGACATTCATGCCTTTTTTGTTGACATTACTGGTGATAAAATCCATCACTTGATCTTCCCTATTTGCAGTTGTTCGCACTGCAAAAATATGAACACTCTCCTGCTGTGGTGCAGGCGCACTTATTTCTTCACTCATTGTATTCACATCCTCTCCTCTTATTATCTTGTTTATTTTTTATTATCTTTTATTGAAATAATAATATTTTCATCATTTGAATCACGAATCCTATCAACCCAATTACTAGAATACCCAGTGCTGAAATCTTAACAACTGTCAAAAACTCTTCTTTCGTTGGTTTTTTTGTCACTGTCAATACACGTTTGTATTCCATAATCCAGATTTTGATCTTGGATATCCATCCTGCCTGCTGCGTACTTTCCATTTCTTCCATATTAAAAATCTTAACATTCGTGCTTTGCACTCATGAAAGATTTTTCACACTCCATTTTTTGTTTTTCTTTTTTACTTCTTTTTCTATTTTTTCATTAAAATTCTTCATGAGCGCATCGCGCGAATGCAAGAATTTTATTCAATGCACAAACTCAATCCCAAGTTCATGCTCAATTTCTTTTCTTCCTTTCTCTGCAACTTTATGCGCTCTTCCAAAAATCTGCGACGACTTCACGCCTGTCACAATAAGCATTGTTCTCACAATATTTTTCAAATCCTCTGAAATCTGCGCTCCCCAGATAATTCTCGCGTCCGGATCAAGCTTTTCTGAAACTGTTTCGACAATCTTTCGCGCTTCTTCCAACGTCATGTCTGGACCGCCAGAGACATTAATCAACGCGCCATTCGCGCCGCTAATGTCAACATCGAGGAGCGGGTTGTTAATCGCTTTCTCCACTGCCTCAACTGCTCTGTTCTCGCTGTCGCTTTCTCCGACGCCAATGAGCGCAACTCCTCCGTTGCCCATGACTGTCCGAATATCCGCGAAATCCAGATTGACAAGCCCTGCTTTTGTCACCAATTCTGCAATGCCTTTCACTGCGTTGGTGAGGATTTCGTCCGCAACCTTGAACGCGGTGTGCAATGGCAAATCCGGCGCTAATTCCAGCAGCTTGTCGTTGGGAATCACGATGAGCGTATCCACATTTTCTTCGAGCTTTTCCAAGCCGATGAGCGCGTTTTCATATCGTCGTTTTCCTTCCATTGAAAATGGCATGGTGACAATGCCCACGACAAGCGCGCCCATTTTTTTCGCGATTTCCGCGACAACCGGAGCTGATCCTGTTCCAGTTCCTCCTCCAAGTCCGCAGGTGATAAACACCATATCTGCGTTCTGAAGTTTTTCTTTGATCTCATGCTCTGTTTCTAACGCGGCTTCTTCGCCGATTCTGGGCATAGATCCTGCGCCGAGACCTTTTGTGAGTTCTTTTCCGATGAGTATTTTTTTGTCAGCTGTGGTGTAAAGCAAATCCTGCGCATCTGTATTGATGGCAATTGTTTCTGCTCCTTCAATGCCCACTTCTGTGACTCTGTTGATTGTATTATTTCCGCCCCCGCCGCAACCAATGACTTTGATTGTTGCGCGTTGTCGGGTGAGGAGCTGTTCAAGCTCTGCATCAATATTCATTATTTCTGAATTATTTTGCTTGAACGCGTGCATTGTCTTTGGATTGTATCCCATTGAGTCATGCTTTTCCTGCTGATGGACTGGTTGCTGCGGTATAGGCTGCTCTGTTGCTGGTTGTACACTAAATTGGTTCTCTGTTGTTGCTGTTTCCATTGCTATCCCTCTTTTCTGCCAACGGCTTTCTTCTTTTTCCGACAGTTTTTCTATTAATAGTTTCTGGTTTTCAACAGCGTTTTCTAGTCGCAATCTGTACAGTTTTCATCATGCTTGTGATCTTCTTTCTTTTCCTTTGCTTCCAAGTAGTGAACTTCAGTAATCTCCGGAATGCATTTCTGGAGCTGTTCTGTTATTTTTGGCTGCAATTCTTCCGGCATTTTCATCAACGTGGTTACTTCCACTTTTTTGTCTTTCACTTCGACGTTTTTGATAATTTGCTCTCCAAGACTCATTTTCAAAAACGCGTTTGCTTTTTCTTTTGTGTCAGTAACTATTCGCTTGACGTTGACTGTGTAGATTAAATCCTTTCCAGCACAGGGATGATTGAAATCTACAAGCGTTCTTCCGCCGGTGACTGTCCTGATAATACCAATCATGTTGTCAATGTTGACCTGCAATCCCGGAACTGGGTTAATCCCATGCTTTCTAAATTTTGGTGTTGCGATAAGCTGCAACAAGTCTCCTTTCTTTTTTCCGAAACCTTCTTCAGGTTTTAATTCAATGGTGTATTCTGTGTTCAATTCTTTGCCCACAATTTCTTTGTCAATTCCTTTGAGAAGCTGTCCATGTCCGACGCAGACAATCATTGGTTTGTATGTTGTTTTTGGATTAAAAATTCCTGCTGCCTTCGCCGCTTCTTCACTTGTGGTATCGAAAATAATATTGTCATCTAGTTTACCTGTATAGTCTATTTCAATAAAGTCATTTTCTTTGATTTGCATCGCGATCCCTCGTTTTTGCTGTTGCTTTTGTTAATTCTTTCTTAATTTTCCTATAAAACCTTTCACTCACTACCTCACGTTCATTTCGACGAAGAAAGTAGGAATAAGAAATAGAAATACAGGGGATGTTTTTAAATCTTTTGGATAAAATTCTCATTACATTTCGAAATACCATTGGATTACATTTTCGGTTAACAAAGTTTACAACTGAAATTCGACAGGTGGTATTTCGTAATGTGTTAAGAACCACTGGTATCTGAAACTCACAGACTGCTTTCGCGTCACGCTATCAGTCAAAAATCAGTGGTTCTAAACAGAACCGCTTTGAATTCGCACAAAAATTGAATTATTCAAAGCTCTCTATAACATTTACCCTTTTACCTCTTGTCAACAAATCTAATAATCCTTTCCGCAACATCTTCTGGACTCATCTTTGTGGTATTCAAAACTAAATCATACTTTGTGAAGTCAAGATAATCAATGCCGTACTTTTCCTTGTAGCGCTCTCGCTCCAACTGCTGGCGCTTTTTGATATTGTCAATTGTCTTTTTCAGCGTGGTGTTTTCTTCCACTAATCTTTGGTCATTGTAAATCCTTTCCGCTCTCACTTGAATATCTGCTTCGAGAAATATTTTTATGGATGAGGGAATAAAATGATAGCCGAGTCTTGAATCCAGCACAAAGGATTCATCTTTCTTTTTTTCCAGCTTCTTTTGCCAGTCGTCAAGTTCTTTGTCAATGGTTGGATCTGTTTCTCCAATTTTATTGAGTTCAATGATTGTTACTCCTCGTGCTGCAGCCATTGTTCGCATGTAATCTCCTGTCGAATGCCGCTTGATTTTGAGCTTGTTCGCGATAATGTCCGCAACTGTGCTTTTGCCAGAACCTGCTTCACCGGAAATGGTTATTCTCATTGGTTTTGATTGCTTTGCTGTGCTCTGTTTGTTTTTTTCTGCTTTCATGTTTATATTCTTTGAGATGACATATATTAATTTTGTGAAGTTCTTATTTCTTTTTCAAGATAAGCAGAAAAATCGGTGCGCCAAAACTATTTTATTAAAAATATTTTTTCTTAAAATATATCTGTGTGCCTGAACGGCACACAAACCAAGCTGTGCCTCACAAGAATAGTTCGGCACAGCTTGGTTTTCGACGTCTTCTCTTAGACAAGCTCCGAGCGTTACATGGCAACCAAACAGAAACAATTATAAAGGAGTTTTTGTTCTTTCCATTCAGAACCTACAACGGAGAGTGATGACATGGGTCGAATTAAAACCAAGCCGGTCAAACGGGCGACAAATCAACTGATAAAAGCATATCCTACTGGTATGACCAAAAGTTTTGCTGAAAATAAATTATTTGTCAGCAAATACATGGACGCAAAATCCAAAAAAATCAGAAATACCATCGCCGGATACGTTACCAGACTTGCAAAAGAAGCAACTGATTAAATCTTTTTCAATCTGTTTTGTTTTTTGCTCTTGTTTTTTTCATATTTTCATTTTTTCATTCAGGTTTATTTCAGGTGTTTCATATTATTGTATATATCGTAAGAAAAGATTATTGACAGTCAGGTGTGTGCACTAGTAAAAAGAGGTGACATGAATGACAGACGAAGATAGTTCTATAGAGAACTCTCACTTGGATAACTCTATTTTTATTGGAAACAAACCATTTATGAATTATGTGACGAGCATCGTGATGCAGTTTACGACCAAAGAAGCTTCTGAAGTGATCGTGAAAGCCCGAGGCAAGTTCATTTCCCGCGCGGTTGATGTCTCTGAGGTCGCAAGCAAACGATTTCTGGTGGATCAAATTGATGTCAAATCCATTCAGATAGGCAGTGAAGGGTTTGAAAACGAGGATGGAAAAAACATTCGCGTTTCCACTATCGAGATTGTGCTTTCCAAAAGACCGCAGGATTTGGAAGAATAACTGCTTCTGAGAACAACAATTCGAGCATTGGAGCAATAGTTTTATAAATCTCTTTCTCTTTATTTTTTAATTATTGGATATTTTTTAAGGAATATGGAGGGATATATATGAAAAAAACAGTACTTGCTTTTGTCGCAATTCTTTCCCTTGCTCTTTTATTGGCAGGATGCGGACAAACAACAAGCAAACCAACACAAACAATAGGAACTCCTGCATCGCAGGAACAAACCACTCAGACAGCTCCGGCATCTGAGACAACAACAGTTCCAGCAAAAAAAACAGCTTCTCCACAAGCAACACCTACTGAAACAACAACCACAGAAACAACTGCTTCTGGAAATGTAGCTGATACAAGTTCTGTTTCAACAATTGCGGTTGCAGGATGCTCAGACACCGATAGCGGCAAAGATTATAGCGTGAAAGGAAGTCTTGTTGACGCACGGGGCGTTACAGACGTGGACAGATGCAGCAGCAACGAAAATTATCCTGGACGACTTTACGAAAGCTACTGTAAAGAAGACGGAAATCACGGCAGAGAAACCTACGATTGTCCTTCTGGCAAATGCTCTGATGGAGCATGCGTCGCAGCAGAAAGTACCCAATAAGTCTTTTTTATTTTTTCTTTGTTTTTTCTATTTAATTAATCCAAAATTCTTTAGAAAGAAATATATCAAAATTAATACAAGAACTATTTGAATTATTAAGATAAGCTCTTTGTTTATTTTTCCTGTCTTATTAGTCATTTTATGATCTCTTTAAACTCTTTTCCTTTAAATGTTTTATGTCACTCTTTATTTCTATCAGTTGTTCATGAATTTTTAGTTTCTCTTCTAATTTTTGTAATCTTTCTTCATATATTTCAATCTCATCACTAAAAGAGTTGAGAATATAAAAAACAATTACTGCTCCTAAAATTACCGCAGTAAGGAGTCTATCTTCAGAGTTTGGAATCAAAGAAATAAACCCTATAACAATTCCAATTAATCCTATTACATTCTCTTTCCATTTCTGTGCCATTCTTTTTGGAAATTGGTTTCTCTTTTTTACTTTTTCTATTATTTGAAGAGAAACATATTAAAAGGAGCAGACTGCTCATTGTTCTATGGGCCTGTAGCATAGCTTGGATAGTGCGGCCGGCTTCGGACCGGCTGACCGGGGTTCAAATCCTCGCAGGCTCGCTTTATATTCGCACTGCTCGGGTTTGAACACACGCGAAAATGTAAAACATTTTCGGTGCAACGCTCGGAGTCTTCAGCTCCTCGGTTGAATCCTCGCAGGCCCGCTTTATATTTTATTCACTAATAGCTGCTTTCACACGAACAAGCATCACCACTTGACCTTAGTAATTATTTTTATTTTTTAAAATAATAATTACATGAAGATACTGTTTACGTTGCTAGGCGAATCCAAGTGATTGATCGTGTGTTGTGTTAACTATTGGAAGTAAACATCATGAAAACAACATTGAAAACTTTAATTACTTCTCCCGCATACTTTGACCAAGATGCAGTACGCGCATTTGAAGCATTTAGCCACGTCACTGTCAAACAATTTTCTCGGGAAGAATTGCTGAAAAATATTTCCGAATATCACATTCTCGCGATTCGCGTGGACACCAAAGTCGACAAAGAACTTCTTACTCACGCAAAAAATCTCAAAGTCATCGCGACTGCAACCACTGGCACAGATCACATAGATATTGCTTTTGCAAAAGAAAATGGCATTGAAGTTTTTTCTTTAACTGGAGCAAACACGACTGCAACTGCAGAACATGCACTCGCGCTTCTCCTCTCTCTCTCCCGCAAAATTCCTGCCGCGCACACCTCACTTTTGCACGGCAACTGGGATCGCGCTTCTTTCATTGGAACACAGCTTTCCGGCAAAAAGCTCGGTGTTGTCGGGTTTGGAAGAATTGGCCGCGAAATCGCAGCACGCGCCCGCGCTTTCGGGATGCAAATTCTTGCCTATGATCCGTATTTGAAAGACGCAGACTTTGCAAACAACCACGCGACAAAAATGGACATGAATGCGCTTTTGCAGGAAGCAGACGTCATCACGCTTCATGTTTTGCTCACTGATGAAACGCGCGGCTTCATTAACGCAAAAAAACTTGCGCTGTTAAAACCAACTGCAATTCTTTTGAACTGCTCCCGCGGCGAAGTCATTGTGGAACAAGATCTTGTCCATGCATTGCAGCATAAAAAAATTGCAGGAGCTGCACTCGATGTCTTCTCCCACGAACCGCTTTCACAAGAGAGTGAATTGATCTCTTATGCAAAATCATATGATAACCTTGTTTTGACTCCGCATATCGTCGGCTCTACTTGGGAAGCGATTCATGACGCAGGACTTGCTGTCGCTGCACAAACAAAAGCATTTTTTGAAAAGTCAAGAAATTAGAAATAAAATGGAAAAACATCCACTCGATAAAGGTTCTTTTTTACTTCTTGCAGTTTTTATTATTCTTTTTATCGCCGCTTCTCTTTCCGATGTTTTTTTTCTTCATTGGGAACTCGTAGATACTTCTTTTATTCCTTTCACTCTTCTTTTCATTTTAGGTTTTATTCTTTTTTCTCTCGGTCTCGCGCTTCGGAAATATTGTGAACGGATACTCAGCAAACAATTTAGCGTTTTTGTTGCAATTCAAAAAGAACATCAGCTTATTATCATAGGACCATACAAATATATCCGGCATCCCATTTACAGTGCAGGATTACTTAAAGCATTCGGGATTCTTCTCATGACAAATAGTTTTCTTGGCTTTGGTGTGGGCGTTGTGCTTCTTTTTCCCGCGCTTTTGTATCGAATTCATATTGAAGAAAAAACATTGCTTGCGCATTTTGGCAAAAAATATGAACTGTATAAGAATACCACAAAAGCACTCATCCCCCATGTGCTTTAATCTGCAGTGAAAACATGAAATACATCATCGAACATCTCGATCCTGAACTTTATGATTGGTGTTTGCTTGAGTATACGCACATTTCTGAAATTGTCGGAAAAGAAAATCTGATTTTTACAAATGTTCGAAACGTTGAAGAAAGAAAAAAATTAGAAAGATTAGGAACAGTTGAAGAGAAATCTGTGACACAGTTAAAATATCCTCGACTTTGCATTCTTGATCCTGCTGCTTCGAAAACACTCGAACCTGCTGATAAGCAATCCTTTGATTATTTATTGTTTGGCGGGATTCTCGGAGACTGGCCGCCGCGGCAACGAACAAAAAAAGAATTAACACGCAAACTTGACGCACAGTCTCGAAATCTTGGTCAGCCGCAAATGAGCACAAACACTGCGGTCTATGTCGCGAAGAAAATTATAGATGGCAAAAAGTTTTCTGAATTTCAATTTATTGAAGAACTTGTGATTCCTGTCGAAGATGGCGAAGAGATTGAATTGCCATTTCGCTTTGTTGTCGAAAATGGAAAGCCTGTTCTTGCAAAAGGATATGTAGAATTTGTCAGGAAGCAGGATGTGTTTTAGCAGAAGTAAAGAGGTGGAACTATTTATATTACTTTTTCAAATATGACTTTAGATGATTTTTTTAGTCTTTCAATTTTAGCAAAGTCTAGTTCAACTCCCAACCCAGATTTATCTGTAGATTTTCTGATACCATCTTCAAATATTGGTTTATACTTGTAAATATCTGGCATTTGTAAATCGTAATCAAGATCAGTTAAAATAACATTCTTTGTTGATTGCGCAAAATGGATTCCGGCAGCTATTCCTATGGATGATTCAAACATGCAGCCAACCATTACTTTTAATCCGTGTTTCTCGCATTCTTCTGCGATAACTTTAGCTGGCCATATCCCTCCTGTCTTTTGGAGTTTGATGTTTATTCCGTTTGCGCATTGTTTTTTTATGATTATTTTAACATCTTCAAGATTTACAGCAGATTCGTCAGCAAATATGGGAATATCAACATTATCAGTCACTTCTTTCATTACATCCCATTGTTTTGCTGTCACTGGTTCTTCAACAAGTATAATGTCTTGGAGAATGTCTTTAAGCTGATTTAGTACATTTATGGCTTCTTTACTAGTTTTGTACGCTTGGTTGCAATCAAGGACATAAGAGATTTCTCTTTTCATTTCATCAACTTTTTCTTTTATGAGCTGGCATCTTATGATATCATCTTTTCCCATGAGTTTTATTTTAATAACTTTAAGATGAGGATAAGCTTTGAGAATTTTTTCTACATCTAATTGCGTCCCTTTTGGATTTTTACCAAAAATAGTTATACAATTCAAAGGAGTATTCACATTTTTGGAATACAAATTGGAAATTTTAGATCTCTCTTGTTTCCCCCATAAATCGTGCAGCGCAAAGTCAATAGCCGCACGTGCAGTAGGTGAACCTTCTGGCAACTTCTTATGAGTTTCTTGAATTGTTTTAAGATTTATTTCTTTGGGAAGCAAGGAAGCATTTTCTTTCAAATAATGAAAAACAGAATCTTGAGTATCTCTTGTAATAAATGGATCAGGGACAGCTTCACCATACCCCATCAAATTATTTTGTTTAATCAAAAGTAAGTCGCCAGCATTATGGTGAAATGTTTTCCAAGCAATCCTCACTGGCTCTTCAAATTTGAAATTTAATTTATATGCTTCTATCATTTGATCATAAACTCCATATTGTTCTCTTTTAACATTTTTACTGTTAAAGCATGATTTGGCTTTTCTCCAAACAAACTGTTAATAGCTTGTAATGACACATCAATTGTTTTGGAAAAATTGAGTTTAGAGAATCGTTCAATATATTTTTTGTCTAATCCTCCCCCTAGAAAAACCTGAGAACCAGATTTAGGCATTCCTTCTTCATTGAACGCTACAAAAACGCCCAAGTCTAACAGATTAGTCGCTCTTTTTCGTAAAATCTCACTTTTTTCAATTTCTCCAATCTGTTCAAAAATCAAACAAAGCTTATATCTAAACTCTTTCAGATATTCAGCTTGGTTAAATCCCCCTAATACTTCAATGCCTGCTAATGCCCAGATATTATAAAAGGTAATGAAAAGAGTCTCATTTAGATTTTTCTTCTCCACTTCTTTGATTATATCGTTAATCTCTACGCTATACTTTTTAGTGCCAAAATGTTGGCATTTTTTATCAAGACAGTTTCCCTCAAGATAAACTAATTCCCCATATTCTCTTTTTTCTAAAGGAAATTCAATACCACATTTGCAGGAACCGTAATAAAAGTATGTGGAAGATAATGCGCCATAAGAATCTTTGAAATATTTTTCAAGAAGTTCTCGTAATCTCTTATCTGCTAACAGATTTTCTCTTTTTACTTCTAAATCTTCAAGTGGTTTAATTATCAGTGAAGAGGCTTTAATATCATTAAAAAGATGTGGCCAAAGGTTACTGCTAAACCATATACATTGTTCATTGAAAGTTTCCCCATTTTTAACCATTTGCTGTGCATATTTAATAAACAAGGATAATTTATTTTGATTGATGAACTTAAACATAGGCGCATTCTTTTGAAATTTGTAAAAAGAGTGTAAGAAAATTTCCATCTCCTGTTCAGTAATTTTCTGCGCTTTGTTGATTGTTATTTTGCTCCTGCCCCTGAGTGTGTAGCGTGATAATTTACTGTTTTTGTCGCCGATGCCGGAAAGATCAACTGAACCGGGTCTTGTCGCGTTTTTGAAAGTAATGCGACTGCATGGAGTAGATATAATGTTTTCATTTCCATGAAGAAGACTGCCTAAATTAACAAGAATGTTTTCTCCAAGACCATATGATTCTTCCCATTGGAGAAAAGCAAGATGAGAACCAGTAGAAATACTGCGAACATTCTTTCGCTCGAAGTTTTTACAGAATACATTGTATGCTTCCCTGTCAAGAGGCAAAAGTTCTCTCTCTTTCAATATATGCTCATGAACATATTCAAGAAGTGTTTTATTCTTGAATTCTTCTTTTAGGGTCATTAGTTCTGGAAATTTGCTCATAATCTCATTTATAACTACTGTTTCTTTAATAATTTTGCTTCCTCATTGATGCAGCTGCGTTTCTTCTGTCCGCATCCTGACAATGTCTTTCATTGGCGCATCTTTGTAGACCTCAAAAATATTTTTGTGCTCAGGATATTTTTCATAGCCTAAAATCCATGGATAGATCTTTGCAACTGCTTCGCACAAATTGAATACGTCTTGTCTGTAACTTGGATGCCCTTCTGGCGTTGATCTGGTGTAAATCATATACTGCACCTGATCCAAATCCATATTCATGCGCAGTGTTGTTAATGTCGCCATCGGAAGAATATACTGCACTTGGAATGGAAATTGTGTTCGCATCTTTTTCTCTGCTTCATGGGCTTGTTCCATCGCCTGCCTGAATGTTTGCTGCACTTCTTTTGCCATTTCTTTCATTTCCATTGGTTCTGCGTAACCCATGTCTAAGGTGTATATCTGTTCGCATCGTTCGTTTTTTTGATGCCTTCTCAGATCTCTCACCGCTCCCACATCTGAAACAAATTCCACGCCAATGTTAATCATTTGAAATCCAGGATCAACCCACTCATCAAACATACTTCTTTTTGCAACCAATCTCTTGAGCATCTCTATTTTTTCCTGCTCTGTTTTATGCTGGATTATTTTTTTTGCTTCTTCAAACGAAAGCGCGTTGTTGTTCGCAAGAACATGACTTAAAATAAGTTCCAGCGCCCCTGGATGAAATTGTGTGATGTGCACTGCTTTTTTGAGTGGTCTTGGGTGATTTGTTTCGCTCATTGCTGCGTTTATATTTTGCTTGAAATCTCCTTTGTATCTATGAAGTTTGTCGCCGTAGTAGGGATTATTTTCTGTGTGCTTCAAAAGCGAGGGAAGCTGTTGTCCTCCTGCTTTTTCTATCATTGCTGCCGCGTTTCTGATTTCTGCAAGCGGATGCTCTTTCCAACTCGCAATGTCAAACTCTGTTGATCGCGCGTCGAGAATCCACGCAAAGTTTGTCGGCATTGCCTGCGGGAGGCAATATCTTGCAATGTCAAACGCTTTTGCAGTCATTTCCCGATCATATTTTCTGGTTAGAAATGCTTCTGCTTTTTGTTTGTCTGCATCTGTTTGTTTTTCTCTCCACATTTCAAATGGATACTTTCTCTTGTAATGATTCTTTCCCTGTTCAATAAAATAATTGTATGTCTTGATCAGCATCTCCATTGTTTCGCAGTACAATGCTGCAAATTCTGATGCCATAATGTCTGGATCTTTGTACCAGTTCGCGTTATTGAAATCCACATATCTCGTCGACATTTCGATGAAGAATGCCAACTGGTCGAACGCTAATTGTCTTGCGACAAGCTGGCTTTGACCCATGCCAACAAATCCCTGCCACACCACATTCGCAATGCTTTTATGACCATACTTCCCATACCATCTTGTGAAAAAATCCCGCGATTTGTTCAAGCCCGCATTGAGAATTTCTCCTGGCGGCTGATAACTGGATTTCAGAAATTTCTGAAGATTTTCCTGCCGTTGTTTGATTCTCTGCTCTTCCGGCAGTTCTCCATCTTCTGTCAGCGTTCCTTTGAGAAAATCAAGAATGTGATCTCTAAAGTCTTTTGGGTTTCTGCTGAAATAACTTCCCAACGCGCCAAATATTTCTGGAGGAATATCTTTGACTGCGTAGATAGAATCGTCGACAGATGTCACAAATTTGAGAAGCGCTTGTCTTTCTTCTTCTGTGTATTGTGTAACAGATTCCATCAAAAAAGTGACTTGCTTTTGCTTTAAATGTTTTATCAGAATGGAATATTATTGGAATCACTTTTTTATTCCTGCTTGATGCTCATTTTGTCGTGCATTTACTGATACACTTGCTGCAATCTCCTTGCCATGTCCCTTTGACTGTTGTACAGCGCTGCTGGAGCTGCTTGCATGTTGTCTTTTGCATTTGTGTGCATTTCATCGCTCCAAACGCTTCCCCAATAAAGCTGCTATCAGAAGTTAATGCTCCA
>JACRKI010000081.1 GCA_016215305.1 Candidatus Woesearchaeota archaeon
ATGACACTCTTACTGATGCTGAAGAACGTCTTGTTTCAGGATTTCGGAGACCAAATCATTATTTTCCTGAACCTGTCCCTAAAAATACAACACTTCTCTTCAGTCTCTCTGAAACTCATGACTGGAGAGCATTGTACTCCATTAGTCTCGATGTCCTTCGCCATTGGGGATAAATAATATAAACTCATTTCTTATTTCTTCTGATTGATGTTGTTATGGTAGGAGCACTTCGTGTTATTCCAGGAACGCTTTTGCGGCGGTTGCGTGAAACAGAAGCACAGCTCTCTTCCCTTGTTCAGGATACTGATTTATGGCAAGGTGTTCGTCTGGACACTCCTCATTATACTGCACAAATTTTGTTTGCAGATGATAACGGCTTTCGTATTCTTCTCTATGGCTTGACTCCTAAACATCAGCTGTCTGGGCTTCCCCCTCCAGAATTTCATATCCGTCCTTTTGCGACAAAGATTCTTCAGGGGAGCTGCGTTCGTTTTTACCCTGTATCCCCAGAACATTCACGCATGTGCAGGAGAGACAAATTCAATAGACAGGAATTGCGTCGGGGAACTTCTTATGAACTTCTTCCTCCTGCTCTCGAAGAAAGAGTTCAGCCGTTGGAATATGTTCTTGGAATAGCAGTCATTGGTCCAGGCGTTCGTCAGAATCCACAGATTACTGAAGATTTTTCTATTTCAAGGAACGCAGCGTTTTTATGTGAAATTATTCAGGCATACAAAAATTATTCATAGAATTCTATTTTTCCATCCAAATACGTTCCATGATACAATTTCACTGGACGCCAACTGTCTTCAACCAATGTCGCGTCAAGCCACGCTGCAAGCTCTTTTGGATTTCCAATGGTTGCGCTCAGACCAATAAGCTGGATATTTTTCAAAACGTGCCGCAGAATTGTTATAACAATTTCAAGTGTTGGTCCTCTGTCCTGCTCATTCAACAAATGAATCTCGTCGATAATGACTACTTTGACATATTTCAACCATGGCGCATGATGTCTGATAAGTGAATCCAATTTTTCAGAAGTGGTAATGATAAGATCGTATGTTTCTAAATACGAGTCGCTGCTGTCTGTATCTCCAATTGACAACGCAATCTTTTTCTCAGGATATTTCTCAGTGAACAACTGATATTTTTCTGTCGCGAGTGATTTAAGCGGCACAATGTAGATCGCTTTTCCTTCTTTGCTGTAAATGCTGTTCAATGCAGCAAGTTCTGCGATGAATGTTTTTCCAGAACCAGTTGGCGTGCAGACAAGAAGATTCTTTTTTTCAAACAAACCTGCATTAATTGCTTTGATTTGTGATGGTCGAAGCTCTTGGTATTTTTCTTTTTTCAGGACAGTGAAAAAATTGTGGTTGACTTTATCTTTGAGATCTTCGATTGTTTTGACTGCTTGAATGGGGTTTTTTATTGGCATGAAAACTGTTTTGTTCTCGTGTTTAAAAAATTTGGCAAAAGCAAAGTATTTTAATGACTTTGTTTTTTTATACTGCCATGAAAAAAGTAATTATACACGAACCTATCTCTTTACTCGCCTCGCAATGCTTTGATTCGCCAAGCAACGTAAACTCGCTGTCCAATATTTATTATTATTTTCAATTTTAATAATTATTATTGGACAACGCCAGAGTGAAACTGGTTCGTGAGAATATTTTTCTGGTTCTTGAGAGCAAACTATTTTAACAATGAGATTTCTCTCTGCTTTTCATGCAAGTACTTGTCCAACAAATCCAGCGATTGAAAAAAACAGAATTAAGACAAAAAATAGATCAACGCCTCTCTGAATTTCATCAATTTCAAACAAATACAAAAACATCTCAAGATTGGTTTTCTGAATTTTGTTTTTGTTTGCTTACTGCAAACGCAAAATCCAAGACAGCTTGTGCTGTGCAACAAGAATTAGGAGCAATTGGATTTGCTACTGCAACTCTTCAAGAATTAATTTCTGTTATTCGAAAAAATAAACACCGGTTTCACAACACCAAAGCAAGATATATTCTTGCTGCGCGAGAGCATCAAGATATTAAGGAGAAAGTTTTGAAATGCCGGAATCCAAAACGAAGTCAGTTTGAGAATGAAACAGAAATGCGTGAATGGCTTGTTGCGAATATCAAAGGGTATGGCTACAAGGAAGCGTCGCATTTTTTGCGAAATGTCGGCTTTTTGCATCTTGCGATTCTTGATCGTCATGTTTTGAACCATTTGTACGAAAATAAAATTATTCGCAAAATTCCTTCTTCGTTGAATCAGAAGAATTATTTGAAAATGGAGAAAAAAATGGAACAGCTTTGCGCTGCTGTTTCTATGACGCAGGCAGAACTGGATATGTATTTGTGGTATATGAAAGCAGGGGATGTGCTGAAGTAAAGATAATCCCAGACGGCGTATCCCACGCTTAAAAGCGTGGGCTTTGCCGTCGGGATTATCAGACATGTGAACTAACGGCTTCATCCCCGCACTGAAGTGCGGGGCTTTCGCCGAGTTCCCATGTAAAACAAAACCTATTAAAGCGAGTGAAGGAGAACAATCTCATGCTCAGCATCATCATCCCCGCACACAATGAGGAAAAATATATTGGCGCTTGTTTGCAATCCATAAAAAATCAAAAATTCTCTGACTACGAAATCATTGTTGTATGCGATTCGTGTACTGATAAAACAAAACAAATTACACAAAAATACACCAAAAAAGTCTACGAAATCAAAAAGAAAAATGTTTCTGCTGCTCGAAATTTTGGTGCACGAAAAGCAACTGGCGATGTTCTTGTTTTTCTTGACGCAGATTCTGTTATTGCATCAAATCTTTTAGTTGAAATTAACAAGGCAGTCAAAAAAGGATACATTGGCGGCGTGACCAAAACAAAATCTTTGGAAGATATTTGGAAAGCAAATATGATGTGGGCTCTTGGAAATTTCTTCCGCCATTTTTACATTACTGCATCAGGTGTTTTCTTTTGCAAAGCAAACGAATTTACTGGCTACGATGAGTCATGTCATCTTGCAGAAGATACTGATTTAATTTTGAAACTCAAACAAAAAGGAAAATTGAAATACATTACCAACAGTTACATTAAGACATCTTCACGTCGACTTGAAACAGAAGGATATTTCTGGACAATCTTTCGGCAGTTTTCTGCGTTTTTTACAGGAACGAAGAAGGGGTATTGAATTTATTTCTTCTTTCCTTTTTGGACAAAGAAACCTATTCCTGCACCAATAAGAAAATAAATCAAAACTAAAAGGATACCTGATCCAAAAAAAACACCAGTTTCCACACGATCAGCGCATGCAGAAACAGGACTCGTTTCAGAATTGACACAACATCCAGATATTCCTTCAGAAGTCCATGGAACACATTCTTGATTCTCTTCAAGAGCATATTCCTTAGACATCCAAGAGACACAATGTTCTTCAGTATAAGGACAAAATTGTTTTGTCAGAGAACTTCCTTCAACAATAAAATGAGAAAAAAGAGGAAACATATGTCCAGTTACTGTAGGAAGCAAAAAGATTGTATCTGATTCTTCCTGTTCAAAAAAGAATCTATACACTGGGAAATAAACAAAAAGATAAAATAAGAAAAGAAGAACACAAATAGATGCAGCAATGATTCCCCACCGAAACCAAAGTTCTCGTGTTTGAAACCATTTTTTTATTTTCATGATAGGCTCTCTTTTATTTAATGCTTATATAAATTTTTGCCATAAAATCCTTCATGAGCGAAGCGAATGTAAGGATTTTTAACACTCATGATTCTGAATCATTTCTAATCGAAGAATGCAAATCTTTCTGAGTGCGTCAGCAGTTTTCGCGTACTCAATAAACGATGGATTCCAGCGCTGCTCATGGCCAAACCACATCTGCTGCAATAATCCTTCTGAAACTCCTTTCCATTGCTTTCTTTTTTGCTCGAGGAATGCTTCTTTGTTTTGATACTGATCTGGAAAGCGATCTTGCAACGCGTCAAAAAGCGTGTAGCCGTTCGTTGCTTCTTGCAGCATTTTTGCCCAATACTCTTGTAATTCACTTTTGTAGAGGAGAATGTCAAACGCTCTGCTGCCCGCGTCATAAATCGTGCATCGTTCTAACGGATAATACATTTGTTCGTATTGGCTCAACGCAAATTCTGGCGTTAAAACACAATCTTTTCGCAGAAAATCAGTTCCTGGATCTGTCAATCGAATAAAACTTTCATTATTCGCAAGCTTGAATTTTCCTTCAAAATAAATCAAGATGGTTCCTTCATAGTCTGGGAATTTTTTCCTCAAGAGCATGTCGTATTCATCCAATACTTTTTCCGCGCGATAACAGCCAAACGTCATGATAACGAGTTTTTTGACAGTTCTGACATTGATTTCATCCATTACTTTGTCCAACGCAGCAAGCGCTTCTTTCAAACTTGTTCCTGTGCCAATGACATCTCCTAAAAAGAAACTTACCACTTTTGGAATTGTAATTTTTTTGTATGTTTGCACGTCTGCGTGCCATTTGCCGTTTTCGTCTTTGTGGCGCTGGGAGATGAGATATGTTGTTGAATGTTTGTTGTAGCCATACGCTTCTGCGAGCGCTTCTCTGATTCTGAAGTTTAATCCTCCTCTCAAAATAGAAATAACATTTGTTTCATAATCTGGAGATTTTTTGAATTGTTCTGCTTCTGGAAGCACTTCAAACGTTTTTTTTACTGCTGCATGAAGTTTTTTAGTAAAATCCATCCCAAAAACTTCCGGTTGATTGCAGATGATTCTTGTTTCTGGTGTTGAAATTAAATATCTTGTCAAGGATGATCCGTTTGGTCCAAAGAGTTTGTAGAGACTGATGTCGCTTTTGTGCGTTGCGACTTTTTCAAGCCATTGTTGTTGTAGTTCTGTGTTTGATTCTGCCATTATGCTGAAAACTTTGGTTGTGTTTAAAAAAGTTATTAAACTAATGAAACATCCATTCTTTATGAACATCAAAATCTTCTTTGGTCTTCTTGCAATAGTGACTTCTTTATCCGGCTATGCTTTTTATATGCGAAGTTTATACAGAGGAGAAATAAAACCTCACGCATTTTCATGGTTTATCTGGGGAGTATTGACCCTCATAGGCTTTAGTGTTCAATTTATTGAGCACGCAGGACCGAGCGCCTGGGCATATGGAGTTAGCGGTCTGCTCTGTCTTTTTATTTTCTTCATTGCTCTTAAAAAAGGAGAGAAAAATATTGTATTTGTCGATTGGCTAAGTCTTCTTGCTGCAGGAATCTCTCTTCTCTTATGGTATCTCACCAATAATCCACTAGCTACCGTACTCATTATTACTGGAATAGATTTTTGTGGATTTTTTCCCACTATCAGAAAATCCTATTTCAAACCACATGAGGAAAACCTAACTGTCTATTTCATGTGCGGTCTTGCGTATCTGTTTACTCTTTTTGCAATTGAGAATTATATTTTTGTGACCTACTTTTATCCTGCTGCACTTGTTGTTTTCAATTGGTTATTTGTACTGATGCTTTTTGTGAGAAGAAAACAATTGCAAAAATAGTCTTACTACATTACTTCTTCGACTCTTTCCACACCTTTACAGCTTTCGGGCATCCTTTCAGAGTTCGATCAATGTTATTGACCACACTTGGCTGCTCTTTCTTGCTGAGCGCGGATTTTACTTCTGACAACGCGGCAACCATCGCAATCTGTTCTTTCATTTCAAGTCTTTCCATGTCACTGAACGCCGCGAGAAAATGAAATCCTGTATACTCATTCAATTTGGAAACACGAATCATGATCTCTGTCAGATATTCCAACCCTTCTTTTGTCAAAACAGATTTTTTTCTGTTTGCCGCAAATGATACATATAATCCCCTCTGATCATTGGATTGCTCAATCCGGAAATGCGAATCCTTCTCGATCTTTTTCATGATTGCAATTGCATCTTCGCTGTTATTGCTGCCGACAATTCTCAGGAAACTTTCCCAGCTGACCAAATGCTGTTCTGCTTCTTTCTTGAAACTTTCGAGAAGCATGAGTTTGTCTGCTGCGCTGCTGTTGAGATATAATGCCATTGCCGCATTTTTGTCTGTCGCGCAGGTTGCTGTTTGGAGCTGCTGTTTAACTATATCCAAAACATCTTTTGTTTCCAGAGAAGCAAGAAGACTCAGAACAAGGTTTTTCATGTCTCTTATTTTCATTCCTGCAATCTGCTGTTCAATATATGTTCCAGTGAATTTTTCTGCTGCATACTTTTTGTATGCCTCAAGTAATTCTCTTTTGTATTTTGCCGCGATTGTCTTTTTTATCTTTTCTTTCGCAGCATAAATTTCTCTGTACTTGTGATTCACTGTCTCATCTCGCACAGATTCTGTCACTGCTAAAAATAATGCCTTGACTTCAGGCGTCAGATTTGTGTTCGTTAAGATTTTTCCGTAGAGCGAAATGAGGACTGGAGAGATTTCTGCGTCAATATCTCTGACTAATTTTACTTTTTCCTGGTCGAGAAGCGTGCTAAACGCCATGTATCTGGTCACGACATCGCTGTCTGTCTGCGCCTGAAGCTCCAATTGCTGCTGCGTTTGCTGTTTCCAATCAACAGTGCCATATAACGCGTGATTTCTGTTGAAGGAAACATACGCTGGCTCTTCTTTAACATGGTGCGTGATTGTTTCTGATTCATATTTTATCCAATGAAGCTGTTCTGACAATATTTCTTTTCCTTTCGCGTCAAGAAGCGCATAGACAAATGGAAATTGCCAAGGTCCTTCTATATCAAATCCTTTTTGCGTTATGGTAATTTCATATGTTCCTTTTTGTTTGTCATATTTTGTTTCGACAAGAATTCTCGGGAATCCTGTTCTCGTCAGCCATCCTTTCGCCATCTCTTTGAAATGCAGTCCAGAAACCTCTTCCATTGTAGTCAGCCAATCATCAGTTGCCGCATTTGCATGCTTGAATCGCTGATGGTACAACGCGAGCGCTTTGACAAATTTCTCTCTGCCCATCAATGTTTCAATCATCTTGACAAACTCAGGCGCTTTAACATACGTCATACCAGTAATAAGTTCATCCGGCGTGTTGAATCCTTTGGGAACAATTGGCATCGCAGCTGGTCCATTCTCTTCCGCGAATGTTCCAAACATTGGCGCATGCAAAGTCATGACTCGCGAAATTCTTGTGTACGCGTCTCCCATCATGTGCGCCAGATATTCTGTCTCAATATGACAGGTGACTGCTTCGTTCAGCCAAAGTACAAACGGATCTATGCCTGTGACTTCACTGCCATTGAGGTTATGATAAAATTCATGCGCTTTGACTTCCATCAAAAATTCAAAACTATCGTCACTAATTTGCGCGAATGGTATGATTCTGTTGGTCACAATTGTCGTGTTGCCGACATTTTCCATGCCGCCAAAATTTGAATTTTGCATGCCAATCTCTCGGTAGACATCGCCAGTATATTGATAGCCAAGCAGGAGCGGTTCTGCGAGAAGAATAAGCTCTTTTTTTGTCTCTGCAAGCTCTTTGCTTTCTCTGTCTCTTTGTTTGAGCGCGTCTCTTTTTTTTATCAATTCCCATATCTTCTTTTTTGTTTCCCACGCGTCATATTTTCCCGCGCCAGTGTGCAGATGAATCCACATGATGCCATGGTCCAGAATATCCAACGCATGATTTGCCTGTTTTTTATCTGCATCTGGAGGAACCAACAATTCCAACATAAATTTTTTGCCGTCAGGATATTCAAATTCTCTTTTGACTGTTGCATATGTTCCCACTCCCAAGAAAAATAAGTATGGCGCCATTGGTGTTTTGTGCATCTCATAGCGAATCTTTGCTCTGTTGTTTTCTAAGCGTTTCTTTTGGACATTTCCATTCCTGTCATGAAATTCCGCCGCGACATCGCCATTTGAAATCATATTTGTATAGCGCGCATCCGCGATAATTGTTGTGGTGTATGTGCATTTTGCAGTCATGTCATCATAGCAGGGCACAAGCCGCTGGAATCCCCACTGCTGGCACTGCGTAATCTGTGTCGGCGGCGCACCTTTTGGTGTTTCATCAAAATATAATCCTTCAAGAATATTTTTTGTCGGTCTGGTGATTGTTTTTGTGGAGATGGTAAACGTTTCTCCGCGCTTTTTTTCTTTTGGGAATTCAATGTACAGCTTGTCATTCTCTTTATCGTAGTGGAATTCTAATTTTTGCGCTGGAATATTTTTTTCGTGATCCCCTTTTGCTTTGACTTTTTCGTACAGCCTGACTTCAACGATTTCCATATTTTTTGCATCAAGAGAAAGTTTTTTGAGTTTTGGCTCCAGAACAGTCATGGTCATGTCACTTTCAATGACAGTATGCTCATCAAAAATATCAAAAAGAAGATTGAAATGCTCCACTTTCACAGGCAATTTTCCAAAATCAGTCGGATAATATTTGAATTCTCGCGCTTCTGTTTTTGCTTCTTCTGCTGCTTGATGCTCAATCGGTTCTGTTGGCGGCATAGAGCCAAAAAATCCAAAGTTGCTTTTATAGTTATTGATTTATGCTTTGGATAGTATAGTAGTATAGGTATTTGTATATTATTTAATTATGAAAGTGAAAAAAGGTTATGGCGCATCCAAACGAACTACAACAGATGAAGAACTTCATATTGCACGAGAAAAAGCATTTGATGAGTTAGAGTGAGAGCTTAGATAATTTCTTCTGGCTTTTTTGTTACCACTGGTTTCTCGCATTTCCAAAACATTGCCCATAATAATCGCATTGTCCTGTACTGTATTTGCATAACGCGCTCGGTTTCATCGGATACTCTTCTTTCTTTTTTGAACTCGTGTTGATATGAATTAACTCTGATTCAAACTTCGCATGATCGATGAGCTCTTCATCCACGTCAATGATTTGCTCTCCGAATTTCAGAAAATCAATGCCTACTTTATCCGGCATTTTATCATGCGTTTCATGATACATCATTGCGTAGAGCGCGAGTTGGAGGCGGTATTCTGGACTCATTTTCGGCGCTTTTGAGGTTTTGTAATCCATCAAAATAATTTCTCCGTCTTTTTCATGGATCGCGTCGATAAATCCTCTGATTCCATAGGTTGGAGATTTGTATTCTATTTCTGCTTTTGGCGTGAGGCGCTTGAATGACGCAGGAATGGGATAGGTTCGCGTTTCTGCCGCAAGTTTTTTCAGAAAATTCGCGTACCATGTGTTGACCATCTCTTTTGTTTCGATGTGATAAAAATCCAATTGCTGTTTGGTTAAAGGGAGGCTATTGAATTCTGCTCCTGACTTTTTCCAGTATTGGTCGAGCATGTCATTGATGAAGATTTTGAGCACAAACATGAAATTCTCTTCTGGCAATTTGGAGATGTCAATTTTGAAAAAATGCTCCAATACGGAATGGACAACCTTTCCTCTCGTCAGATGGATGCTTGGTTTGCCTGGAATTTTCTCAATGTAGGAATAATAATATTTTCTCGGGCATTGTTTGTACGTGTTAATAGAACTCGGGCTCTGGATTCGAGTGAAAGTGAGTTTTTTTGTCTCTGGAATCTTATCTTGAGAAATCGCCATGAAAAAATTGGCTTGCTCTGGCTATAAATAGTTTGTTGTGTTATAATTTGGCAGTGACAAAAACATTTATAAACGGTTTCACATACCCCACGTTCATGGTTAACATTATCTCATTCGAAGATTCGCATTACTTTCCTCCTCCAACATTACGGTCGGGTTTGGAAACATTGGTTCGTTTTCCTGATGGTGAAGTGAAACAAACAGGAATTCCCAACAGTACTGTCTGGGTTTTTAGTCCTGAAAATCATACATACCATCCAGAAATTCTTGGTGGAGATGTCGGTTGCGGCATTGCGGCGTTTTTCATTGATGAAGTTGATTCCAGAGCAGCAGCAGACACTATTTTTGAAAAACTTGCAGGAAAAGGAGTTCTCGGGCGCGGAAATCATTTTGTGGATATTTGCGGAGCGTACGAATCAGCAAGTCTGGAAACAGAAGAAAAACCTCTGCATAACATTCTTCTTGTTCATACGCATGGAGATAATCAAGATGCCGCAACTCCAATGTCAATAGAACAGGCGCAGGCAAGAGAAAGATATGCAGATGAATTTCGAGAACATTTAGGACATCAATTAGCGCATGACATTGGTTCTTCACGATGTCGTATGCTCGGAAATTGGGCGCATAACACTGTTGAAGAAACAAGTGAAGGAATTATTTACAGGAAAGGCGTGGTGAAAGTGCAGCCTATGAAAGTTCATATATTGCCAGAGAGTATTGGCGCGATGGTTCTTTTTTATACAGTTTCTGATGAAGCACCTTTCCAACTTCCTCCATACCATTCTATGCCGCATGCAACAGGCAGAGCAGGACCAAGAGGACAAATGAAAGTTTCATTAGAAGAAGTCAGAGAAATGCGTCAGCAGCCATGGATTCCGTATATTCCTGCTGGAATTTCTGATACTGCGTTGAGGTCAGAGCATCCTTCATGTTTTAATAATTATGATAAAATATTTAGGAGATTAGAAATGGAAAATAATTTTTATACTTCAATTGGTGAGTGTCAGATACTAAGTTATGTTGGAAAAGTTTAATGGGAATTCTGCATATTTCTCTTACGCTGCGAGCAATAAATGTATATCTTTTTTTGGTCCGCCGAATAATTTGATTGTAACATTAATATGCGGGTCTTTAAGTGGTGTTGTTTTATCTTTTTCAAATACTTGCATATCACGCCACCAGCGCCTCCATTTAATATAAAAATCAGGGTCGTTGCATTCGTTAATCTTTCTTGACTCTTCTTCTAAAGCTCGTAATTGAGAATGAGTTACACTATAGAAAAGAAGAGATGATTCTTGGGAATGATGTTCTGGTGCCAAATATAGTGTTCTTAAAAGCTCACTTATTTCTTCCTCCCCTAATCTTTTTATGACTGTAAATCCTTTTTCAGTATCATGATACTTTCTTGAAAGTAGAGTAATGTTACGTAGAATATTTTCGACTTTTTGGAGCTTCTCTTTATCAGAAATGTTATTAATTTTCTCCAGAGAAGGAACGTTTTGTTTCAATTCTTCCAAAAAAGTGATTGTTCTCAAAATTTCTTCCTTTTCAAGTTTTGAAACAGGTCGTATTTTTGATGACTTTTTAAGTGATTCTTCAAATCGTATTTCAGTTGTCTCACTCAGTTTTTTTAGTTTCTTAAGAAGTTCTTCTTCAATAAATAACGCTTTTTCAACTCCCAGTGCACCTGTTGATGCCATAGTATATTTTGTTCTTCCCAAATTTCTCGAGACAAGTTCTTTTTGTATTTTATAAAGAAAATGTATGTTCTCATCAAGCAACGAAGCAAGTTCATTCAACTGAGAATATGCTTCCTGCAAATATTTATGCGCTTTTCCCTTTTCAAATAACCAGAATAATCGACTGAACATTCCCATACCTAAAATCAAATAATGGAAATATATAAAACTATTTCAAAAGTTAGAATATATGTCAAGAATTTCCTCAAACTAACCCATAAAATCATCTAATTCAAATTTGTCCATTTTTCCTCTATTGAGGATAGTTCGCAAATTCTTGCGCTCCCGTTGCGCGCCTATTCCTTCAAGGACTTCCATGTCATTGTCGTCATAACTCATGTCTCTTCACCGTCATTACTTCATTTGTTATCTCTTTTACCTCTTTCGAGTAAAAACAGTGAATCTTTTCTGGTATATAAATCTTTTGGTTTACACTACTCTTAAGTGCTCAAAGAAGTGGTTTGAATTGGCTCAGAAAAAGAACAAACACGAGGCACTAGAAAAGAAAACTCTGGAACAAGCATCGCTACTGTATCTTCATGTAAGTATTTTTTGAAGAATTTACTTAGACAAAATCATCGAAAAAGTAATAAAAATAATTATTGTGGTCATGTTGACTTCTGTTTGTTCGTGTATTCAAATTCTCTTCGTGCGTGTGTTGTGCGGTGCTAAGCGATTCTCAACTAGACTATCTTAAAGCCCCAACACAATCTGTTCTAACGCGTCCGGTTTTATTTCAAAAGCTCCAACTGAAATTGGAGTGGAATATGCTTTTCCATCTTTTCCTTTGCTTTCCACGGTAATGGAATAAGTTACCGGAACAGCCGCGCTTTCTAACAAGGGAAGCATTTTTCTTGGAGAATATCCTCTCTTTTGAAATGAGCGAAGAAGCGGTGAGTTTTCATAGTCTTTCACAGCATAGACAAGCGTATCTCTCGCAGGTTTGAGATGCGTGGATGCTTCTCCTTCTACATTAGTGACAATGTCTAAACTATCTTCTCCATTCTCAAAAATAAAATCAGAAGATTGCAAGTGTAAACCCAAATTGATCGCGGGGACTTTGTCGAGGACTGTTGATTGCGTTAATTGCCGACGATATCCTCCCATCGCACAATGACAATCCGCCAATGGTTCTTCTAAGGTTCTGTATTTTTCTGTGCTGCGAGTTTTTGGAGGTGATCCCCAATAAGAAGGACCAGAAAGTAATGTGGTAATGGTTCCAGTACCAATCGAAATTAATCCTATCCAAAATTCAGGAGAATAATCGTAATAATATAATGCATACCCCGGTGATGAAGTAACCTTCTCTATTAGAAGAAAAGTTCCCAAAGTCATAAGACCAAATCCAATATCCGTAGTTACTGCTAAACCAACATTTCTTCCAGTGAGATATTTTCTTTGTTTGTCAACCTGAAAGGTTTCGGATATACTATAATTATTTTCATTTGTCTTGTACCATGCGCGCAATTTTAATTCTCCATTTTGAGAAGCTTCGCCAATGATATAATTGCTCTCTTCTTCTGCTGTTTCATTGCGAACAACCTTATCCAATAAGTCATAAGATTCATTCTTCCATGTTATTTCCTGAATAGGAATACAACCATCCAATCCCAACAATGCTGCCAAAGATAAAAGTGTTTTTTTGCTTGCCATGTTTTCCACCATCACTCCTGAGGAAGGAAAAGTTTATATATTTATAAGCATTTCTAAGAATTATGAAACGCGCATTATTCTTCGGTGTCCTTGCTTCACAGGCATACGCTGCTGAGCCAACGAGTTCTCTTGATGATCTTTTCTTAATCAAAGATAAGATAAAGGTTGCTGATATGTACATGCAAAAACATATGCCCGGCAATGCCATGGTGCAATTGCTTGAGGCGAAGGGTATTGGAAATAATGCTTTTGATTCTGAATTAAATTCACGACTTCAGGCTGTGGACACTGTGCTCAGGAATACAAATGAGACCTATATCATTACTATGTATGTCAGAGACGACGCGCAAAGTGGACAAGGAAGTTTTCTTCAATCTGAACTCCTCGCCAAACATTATAGAAATGGTGTTTTCATGACTGAAACTGGCGGCAATTATACGTTTACTGTTGACATGCAAAGACTTCATATCGAGCAGACAGAATCATCCTTTTCTCGAATACTCCTTGTTCCTGTCGGACAAACACGGGTTCTTAATGGAGAATATACAGCTCTTCAGCAGAGAATTAATGTTGAGTGCCAGCAATATCTTGCTGCGCAGCAACAAGCGCAAGGCGCCGGCATTCAGGCAGTCGCGGGATTGGATACGACTGTTAATTCTGCTAATTCCAATAATTTATGGGGAGTTGCTTTAGGCGTTACAAGCATGGTTGACGCGACAAACAGAAATAGTAACGCGATACGGACAAATGCGACGTGCCAACAGGATATGAATCAACTCACCCAAATGCCCATGTATACCTCTGAAACACAAACGACTCCCACTCGTTATACAGAGACAACAAAAAGAAAAACCGCTGATTTAACAGTGAGATTTGATCTCAGTTCCAAGAAAGGAGTATCTTTATTCGCCAGTCCAAGCTTTACTGTTACTTTCTATAAAGAAGATCTCGCGCGGGATGAAATCGCTTCTTTAGGCATTGTCGGTGATCCTGCAGAATCTATTTCTGATGATGCAGTCGCCCGCGGTGTTTTATCCTCAGCAGCTGATACTATTTATTCAGCTCTTTCTCAAGGAGGCGGGCTGCAAGACGCGATTCTCTTCTGGAGAGCGCAAAACTCCCCTGGAGAGCAGGCAGTAGAATTGTACAGCCGTTTGTTTGTCCAAGGGCATACTCCTACATTGAAGCAGCGGGCAGAGGATTATATTCTTATGGCGTGTAAATCTCTTCATAAAGAAGATTTGGAATCATTTAGTAAATGAATGTGGGAATGGGTAATTCCATTTCAGTCATTTGTCCTATTCCACTTCACTCGTATCTCTTGGATAAAAGAAATTCAATGTCCAATCCAACGCGACACGTATCTTGTTCTTCCAGCCATACAATTTTGTGAGGTAAATCGTTCTCCAAAGCCACCACGAGAAAAATCCTGAAAAATAAACATCCTTGATTCCTGCAACTGCGAAATACTGTCCAACGCTAATCAAAAACCCATCCAATGAAAACACATACTCTTTCTGCTGTTTTCCAAAGCCGAGATTGTCAAGAGCATTATGCGCAATGATTGGCGCCTGCTTGACCGCGACCTGCGCAAGCATTGGCGCTTTTATTCCATTGACAATGAATGTGCTGCAATCTCCCAACGCAAAAATATTTTTGAGTTTCTCTTTTTTTTCTGCAATTAAAATATTTCCCTGCATATTTATTTCATAGGAGTTGTAGTGCTTTTTATCTATTGGAATAGTGTTCGCCGCGAATCCCGCTGTCCAGAAAATCAACGCAGCTTGTTTTTTTGTTCCATCCTTCAGTGTTATTTTTTCTCTCTCAACTTTTGTCACTTCGCTCTGAAGAGCAAGCGTGACGCCGAGCTTTTCGAGTCTTTTGCGGCATTCCGCAGAATAATACGCAGGCAGCATATCTAGAATTTCTTTGCCGCGATGCACAAGCAGAATTGTTATTTCCTTTTTTTCTATCTTTCCCTGATGTGATTTGACAAACGCGTCAATAAATTCGCTGAGTTCTCCCGCGAGTTCCACGCCTGTTGGTCCAGCGCCGATGATCGCGAACGTCAATTCCTTTTTTCTTTTTTCGTTTTTCTCGAGAAGAACCGCTTTCTCAAGCTGCGCAATCACTTTATTTCGTATTTGGTGCGCGTTTTGCAGGGTTCGCAGGGGAACAGTATATTCTTCTGCTCCTGGAATGGAAAAAAAATGCGCCCTAGAGCCTGTCGCGAGAATCAAGACATCGTATGCAATGCAACAACTACTGCAGATAACCTGCTTTTGTTTGGTATCAATCTCCCTGACTTTTTCTTTCACAAAAATAAATGACGGATTCTTGAAAATGGTGTTAATGGGAACAATAATATTTTCTCTTGAAAGTCCGCCTGTCGCGACTTCATGCAGCATTGGGGTAAAAAGAAAATAATTATGCTCGCTGATCAGCGTGACTTTCGCATTGATGTTTTTTCTTTTGATTTTCTTGAGAAGTTCTTTCGCGCAGCTGACTCCGCCAAATCCTCCACCGACGATGACAATTTGTTTCATAAATAAACCCCGCATTCATTATCCAATATAACTTTGCGGATTCTGGCCAACTGCTCCTTGCTTTTGCATTTCATCCATCATCTGCTGCGCAGTCTGGATAATTTCTTTCTCAAATTCTTTTATTTCCTTTTCCAGTTTATTGACGTCAAAGCTCAGATTTAATTTCTTTTGAAGCACGAGAAGGATTTCTTTGCTGCCTTTGATGCCGACGTAATACGGCATTGCCAATGTTTCCGCGAGGAAACAAATCGCAGGAATTTTTCTGCTGAGACTTAAACCCAACAAGACGCCGGAAACTCCGACAATCGGACCGACAACGCCATATAAATTTGGATTGACTGTTGTTCCTTTTTTGTAGCTGTCCACAATGGATTGCATATTTCCTGTGCAAAAAACCTTGGGAACATCCGCAACTTCTTGGAGTCCAATGCCGCCAATGGTCATGATTTCTTTTCCTTTCATTTCCTGAAACATATCCAAAATCATGTCACAGAACTCATAACATGCTTCCTGTTCTGTTGGCTGCACATCGCCTGAAAGAAGAATGAGGTCAGGTGATTTTCCAGATCCTTTTTTGTAATACACTTCAATGCTCGGAAGTTCTATAAGATTTTTTTCTGTCACAAAGACCGTTTGCGGAAATGTGTATGAGTAGAATTGATACAATTTTTTTGCTTTGAGTTCATCAATCAGGAAATCAACAACAATTTTTCCCACGTTTCCAATGCCAGGAAGCCCCACAAGAAGAATCGGCTTTTTGAGTGCTGGCATCTTCTTTTCAAAGCATTGGATTTGCCAGCGAGGACTTGCGCTTTTCATATTCCTGGAGAAAATGTTCTGTTATATTAATCCTTCTATTTTTCTCTGCGCTGCCTTTACTTCTCTCCTGTATTGTCCATACTTATCTTCTGGAGAAAATTTCGCAGGCTTTCTTTCTGCTGTCTTTTCTTTGCATTTTGGACAGAGTTGTTTCATGGTATATTCTTTGCAACCTGCGCAATAGAAAATATGTTTTGCCATGATGGTTTGTATTATGAAGAGGGATATAAATGTATTGTGAAAAAAATTCTACGCCGCTGCCTGCGCTTTCTTTTCTTCTCTGATAAAAGAGAATGTTGCTTTTCCTTTTGGAACAGAAGTTTCCACTGCGTGAAGCACTTTGTTGAGCACCTGCTCTGCTTCCTTGTACTCTTCTCCCTTGATAAGCACGTTGTACGCGCCGCCGCCGAGATACGTCATTTGCAAGACTTCCTTTCCCTGCGCAATGCCCGCAAGCAACGCATTTTTCACCAGTTCAACGCCATTTGGCGCATAACTCTGCAGCATAATCTTTCCGCCAATATACACTTCTTTTGGTTTAATCCTCTGGATGACAATTTCACTGAGTTGTTTGATATATTGCGCCGGAACGCCAACATCTTCAAAAGAAACTTCATTCTTTATGAAATCCTGAAAGCATTGATGCAATAAAAGATAATGCTTGGAGATTGGCGTGTAGATTTCCTGATACAATTGCTCTGGCTTTTTTTTCAATTCCTGCGCAACCGCTTCAATAATCTTCTCTGCTTTTTGCTCCTGCTTTATTTCTTCCAGCTTTTTTCGCTTTTGGCCTTCATTGACTCGCCGCAATGAAAGATCAATGTAGCCGCGCTCCTGATTGATCCGCAGAACCATGCAAACAATTACTTTATCTTCCTTGACAAAATCACGGATGTTTCTGATTCTTCCCGGAGAAACTTCACTGATGTGAACCATCCCGCCTTTGTCAAACTCATCAAGCCGGACAAAAACTGAATGACTCTGCACTTTTGTGACTGTGCAAATAACTAATTCTCCTTCTTCAGGATACCCGCTTCGCCTGTAAAACATTTCTGCACCTTATTTTATTCTAGAACTTCAAGAATGCGCGCTTTGACATGCGATTTTCCGCCGCTTGGCTCCACCAATGGTTTCGCGCAGACAAGGCACTTGACCTGTGTCGCGCTTTTTCCGAACGTGATTTGTTCGTTCTTGCATTTTGGACAGCGGATCTTGACGAATTTGCTGCTTGATTCCCGGATTGTTTTTTTCATTTTTAAAAATTCTCTCTCCTCGCGCTGCTCGGAAAGAATTTTTCACCTTGTTTTTTGTTCTTTCTCTTTATTCAAATCCTCCATGAGCTTGCGAATGTGAGGATTTTATTTAAAAAACTGAACTGATTTATAAAGATTTAGAGAAAAAATCACTGGTTGGAATTCAGAAAGTGATTTTTTCAAAATTCTCTTGGTGAAATGGAATAGTGCACTCCAAAAAGCGTTCACATATCTCAATAAGATTCGCCTTAATTTGTTCTTTGAACCGCTTAAATTCTTCAATATTATATTTCACAATAGCCAAGTCTTCTATTCTTTCATCACTTTTGAAAAACTCATCTTTTTGAAGAAGAGAAAGTTATTTTTCATTATAAATGCTGCGAAATCTTCTTATTTGTTAGTCTTTGGTAATAAAAAACCCAAACTTATATAAGCGAATATCGCCAGAAAACAGCAATGCTCATGAAAAACCTTTTTGACAAAAACTTCAAAGAAATTCTTGGCTCTCAGATTGTTTCTGTCCTCGGCGGACTTTTCGCGGGCGGCATTCTCGGCTACTACACAAAAAATATCCTTCTCATTCCAAGCATGCTCATCATTCTTCCTGGATTTCTCGAAATGCGGGCGAACATCAGCGGACCTTTAGCGTCAAGATTAAGCTCCGGACTTTTTCTTGGCATCATTAACTCAAAAATGCGGGCAAAAAATAATGTGAGAATCCTAAACGGAAATATTCTCGCGTCAGTCTTTCTCACTATTCTCGCCTGTCTTTTTCTTGGAACACTCGCGTTTCTCATGAACTATTTTGTCTTTCAAGTCTATACTCCAAAACTTATTTTTATCCTTCTTATCGCGGGACTTATCGCAAACGCGATTGAACTTCCCTTCACTCTCCTCATTACTTTTTTTCTTTTTCGAAAAGGGCACGATCCAAATAATATCATGGGACCATTTCTTACCTCCCTTGGCGATATCACCAGCATTGTCGCGCTGCTCCTTGCACTGGTGATCATATGAATTTCCGCTTTACCAAAATTCTCAATAAAAAGATTGTAAAGAAACATTTACAGAAGCTACAGAATGTACTCAGACATAAGCATCATCCGCTTATTCATCAGATTCATCAAGTTCACAAGATTTCCAGAAAAACATTGTTTTATGTCAAAGAGTATGGACCGCATAGCAATGTTCCCAAAACAATCCTCAAAGAAAGCATCAAAATTATTCTTCTCGCGTCATTGCTCAGTTCATTTGGCGGTTTCGCGCTTGAAGAAATCAAATCATTGTTCTTAACCATGATTCCCCTTATCATCCTTCTTCCTGCATTGAATGACATGGTGGGAGATTATGGCACTATTGTTTCTGCGAGGTTCTCTACAATGCTGCATGAAGGACTGGTTGAGAAAAAATGGTGGAAAGAAGCAGCTGTTCAAAAATTGTTCTGGCAGATTATGATTACTGCATCAATTACCGCAATAATGAGCGCATTGATCGCACTCATTTTAACCGCAGTCATGGAACCCGGATCAACATTTACCGCGCTCTTCGCCGTGAAAATATTCGCGATTACGCTGATAGATGTTTTAGCGCTTGTCAGCATTTTATTTTTTGTCGCAATTATCGCCGGATTGCATTATTTCAATCTGAAAGAAGATCCCAATAATTTTTTGATTCCCATCACCACGTCTGTCGCTGATTTTGGAAATATGTTTGTCCTTGCTGTTTTGATTGTAGTGTTTTTTTAGATACTCTCAGAAATACGGCGTTTATACGCTTCAATAAGTTTTAATCCCTGAATAATTTTCACACCAGATGTTATTTGATAATTTCCTCCACAAACAAGACCTGCGACGCGGCCATCAATGCTTAAAATAACTCCGCCAGAATCCCCGGGGATCGCCGCGAAGTCTGTAAAAAAATGATTTGTATAAACTTTTTCAGGCTCGTTCTCAATGCGAAACTCAGTCTTATACTTCGCACGCGTAATAGAACCATCTCTCACTGAAAGTTTTCCATCCCGACGCGCAAGCAACGTCGCGCGATCATTGCAAAGGACATTCGTATTATAAAACCTGTAATTTCTTGGTTTGCATTCCTTTGGAATTACTGCTTTGACCAGTGCCAAATCTTCTTTTTTTGCAGAAGCGCAAATTTTCTCAATGGGATACGAATTTCCATTATACACCTGAATTCTTGCTTGCTCCAATGGATGTCTTTCACTATTTTGAACGCAATGCAGCGCAGTCAAGAAATATCCGTCATCTGTAACAAGAATTCCATTGCTTGAATGCTGGCGATAATATCGTATCTCCACTAAACTCTCAGCGATATTTTTTTGTGATTCTGCAGGCGTTAGTCCGTCCGCAAAGTAAATATTCTGAATAAAAGTATCAAGCGCCTGGACAAGTGCCCGCTTTCTATGAATTTCTTGAACAAAGCGGTCCACTATGCTTGGTCCACTTGCTGCTGCTGCTCGTTCTTTTAGTTTTCTTATTCTTCCAAAAAGATCATCACTATCTGTCATCTGCCTAAGAAAAAGAGAGCTCCTTAAAAATATTCTCCTAAATAACTACTGTTGGGGAACAACCTTCTCTTTTTCATGTTTACATCCCCGCCTTCCAAACCTCATCTCCTACATAATGAATATTCTTGATAACTTTTCCTGTTTTCATCTCCTGCATTTCTGCTGAAGAGTAAAGTGCAATGCCTATTGCCAATGGCTTTTTGTTATTGATGTCGATAATGACCACTGCTTCATCTTTTTTTATTTCACTTTCTATTTCAACAATACCTGGACGCATAATGTCTGCGCCACCGACAACGAATTTCACTGCGCCCATATCAACTGTTATTTTCTTCAGAGCTTGATGTTGTTGAAGATATTTTAATGTGGGGATATATTTTCCTTCATGAAGAAAATATGTGGGAATGTGGTTGATTAACAGCACTTTGTCATTGAGCAGTTCGAGGTGATCTTTTTTGCTTATTTCTATCTTATATTCTTGCAGTTGGTGTTCGATATCTTTGTAGCTTATCTGTGTTCGTTTCATTGCGTTTCTTTTGTTCTCTCACTTTTATATACATTTCGAAATATTATCAATACTTTTGTCTGTTTGCATGAGTATGGGGATATGAATATTTCGTAATGCATTAAGAACCACTCGACAAATCTCACTTTTGATCTGTGTCTTGAATGTGGTTCTAAATGTGTTTTGGTAAGGATTTGATGAGTGCCTAACTCAGTTCATTTGTAAGCTCTGTTCACACACACGAAGAAGGGCTTGGCGAGGCTGATAATCTTGATGTCTTTTTTGAATATTTTCTCTGATTTCTTTTTCGAATTTTATATCAAATTTATAATTATTGGACATCGTGTTTACTTCTGTTTGTTCGTGCGTTTCTCTTTCTTAGTTCGTGTGTTTTTCTTTTTTGTGTGTTTTTCTTTCTTCTTTCCCTTTCAACTCTCACTTTTAGGTGGTTTTACGCTTAAAGGTTTTGAGAAATAGGTCTTTTTACTTGGATGTAATCCAAGTCTGATAATGTCGATGCAGTCGACATTATCTTTACTTCTTTTTCTACGCATTATGCTATTTTTACCTTATTCCTCTTTTTCCAAAATTTTTGATGTCTTTATTATTCAGACTCTATTCTTTTTTTAGTAAACTATTTTCTTGATTATGTTGGTCGTTATAATTTAGATTACTTTATCTTTTTCTTCGAATTTTGTCGTTTTGATAATTTTGGTGAAATCTTTCGTTGTTTCAAAAATTTCAGAAATTATAGGATATAATTGAATGTTTTAAGCTAAATTAGAACTAAAAGATATTCTTTTTGATTAAAATATTTGAGCAA